>DATCRS010000158.1:0-2534 GCA_036568845.1 Devosia sp.
GGGTGACGCGATCCCCAGCCCGCTTCAGGCGCTCCGCACCACCGGCACATCCACTCCGCCCAGCGCCTCGACGAGCTCGTCGAGATAGCGGTCGCGGATGCCCATGGAGCGAAGGATCCTGGCAGTCTCGAGCACATATTCGGTATTGGGGCCGGACTCTCCGCGCCCCGCGCGCACCAGTCGCGCCTGCTCGGCAATGGCCAGCCTGCCAGCGTATTGGGCGTGCTTCTCATCGACGAGAAAGGCGAGCGCGTCGACCGTGCCGACCTCATCGACGCGGACGGGCCGCAGCGTTTCGCGATAGACGCCTTTATCGAGCTCCCGCTCCCGCAGATAATCCACCACCTCCGGCCACACCCCGTCTTCGACCTCGAAACCCATGCCGCGGCAGGAGCCGCCGCGTACGAGACCGAAGACCAGCCCCGGCTGCGCCTCGGTGCCGCGATGGCGATGGGAGTAGATGCAAAGGCTGCGATGCGCGCCGTTGAGCAGAGCCGGGACCTGACGGATGTGGGGAAAACCTGGTCGCCAGATCAGCGAGCCATAACCGAAAACCCAATGCGTCGTACTTTCGGCTGGCATGCCGCCTTGCTGCTCCCTGCTAGGCTCGCCTAGGCTCTGGCCGCGGCGCTCCGGCCGCACTAGGAAGAGCAGCATGAAACGATTCGCCTGGCTTTTCTCGATCGTCATCGTCGTTGCCGTGCTCTGGAGCGCCGGCTGGTTCTTTGCCTCCAGCCAGGTGCAGTCGCAGCTCGCGCAGTTGGCCGCCAATG
Source organism: Devosia sp. (assembly GCA_036568845.1). Taxonomy (GTDB): domain Bacteria; phylum Pseudomonadota; class Alphaproteobacteria; order Rhizobiales; family Devosiaceae; genus Devosia_A. The sequence continues at coordinate 774 of DATCRS010000158.1, forward strand.
ATGGTGTCACCGCTCCGCAGCTTACCTGCGGCCGGTCCGGTGTAGCAGGCTTTCCCTTCCGCATCGACGTGACCTGCGAGGAGGCGACCCTTGTCGCCGAGGACCTGACCGTCACAGCAGCCGGAGTCAAAGTCAGTGCGCAGGTCGACAATCCGGCGCATCTGGTGTTTTCGGCACGCTCGCCCATCACTACGGCCGATGCATTCTACGGCAGTTCCAGCCGCCTCGATTTCACCAACCTGCAAGGCAGCTTCCGGCTCACCACCTCCGACTTCATCCGCGGGCTCTCCGGTGAAGGCTGGCGCATAGCGCGCGTCGCGCTGGTGGGCGACGGTCTCAATTGGGTCGATACCATCGGCGCCGAGCTGCCGCTCGCCAAGGCGAGCCACGCCGAGCTGCAGGTGGCCGACATTCCCGAGCTCCACGACAAGGCCAAGGGCACCGCTGCCCTGGCCGTCTATACTGTTGCCAAGGACGTGACAGCGCAGTTCTATCAGGTGGCCGACGGTGACGCCGAGGTGCAGATGCAGATCACTGGCTTGCCCGACGACATCCGCCGCTTTGGCGATGCCGATCTTATCCCGGCCTGGCAGGCAGCTGGCGGCAAGCTCGATATCGTGCGGATCAACGGCACCGACGGCGAAGACCTGATCGATGCCTCCGGCACTCTGGGGCTCGATGCAAACCGCATGGTCGAGGGCGAGATCACCTATGCCAATCGCGGCATCCAGGAGCGCTTGGCCCCCTACGTCAATGCGATGGTGCTGGCCGTCATCGCCGGCCTGCCGCAGGACGACGGCACCTTCAAGCAGGCGCTGCAGTTCTCGGGCGGCGCGGTCCGCGTCGGCGGCATCCCGCTCGCCACTCTCGAGCCGCTCTACTAAGCGTCGTCCCCGCCGCCATGCTCGCGCTCCGGCGTGAGCTTGGGTGCCACGGCGGGATGGGGACGGCCGAAATCGGCCTGTGCCGTTTCCTGGCCGGCGGTGATGATCGAGCGGCGGATGGCGCGGGTGCGGGTGAAGAGCTCCTCGAGCCCTTTGCCGTCGCTGACGCGCACGGCACGCTGCAACTTCGAGAGATCCTTGAGGAAACGCCCTAGCATTTCCAGCACCGCATCGCGGTTGGTGAGGAAGATGTCGCGCCACATCACCGGGTCACTCGCCGCTATGCGCGTGAAGTCCCGGAAGCCGGAGGCCGAGAACTTGATCACCTCGGACTGCGTATCGTCCTCGAGATCGGCGACCGTGCCGACGATGTTGTAGGCGACGAGGTGCGGCACGTGGCTGGTGATGGCGAGCACCAGGTCATGGTGTTCGGCGCTCATCGATTCGACGTTCGAGCCCAATGCCTCCCAGAAGGCGCGGAGTTTTGCGGCCGCCGCGGGATCGCAGTCCTTGGCAGGCGTCAAGACGCACCAGCGGCCGACAAAGAGCTCGGGGAATCCCGCCGAGGGGCCGGAATGCTCGGTGCCGGCGATCGGGTGGGCTGGGATGAAGTGTACACCCGCCGGAAGCAGCGGTTCGATCACTTTGACTACGTGCTGCTTCACCGAACCAACATCGGAAAGGATGGCGCCGGGCTTGAGCGCATCCCTGATCGCCTCCATCACCGGGCCATAGGCGCCTACGGGGGTGCAAAGAATGACGAGGTCGGCGTCCTTCACCGCCTCGGCCGGATCGAGCGAATAGCTGTCGCCCAGGCCGAGCGCCCGGGCCTCCTCCAGCGTCTCAACCTTGCGGGTGGTGATGGCGATGTGGCGGG
>DATCRS010000159.1:0-6300 GCA_036568845.1 Devosia sp.
ATGAGGATCCCGACCATAGCCCGATGGACGAAACTGAGGAGAGCCGGGACCAGAAGCACCAGCGGCCTCCCGACGAACCGGGAGCCGCGGGCTTCCGGAGCGCGCGAGCCGACGAAGACACCTACGACTGAGGCACTGGCCTCTCGCACCCCTCCCCCTGTGGGGACCCTCAAGGGGGAGGGAGGCGATGCGGCAAGATCGCGCCGGATAACCACCCAAGAAAAACGCCGCCGGCGGAGGCCAGCGGCGTTTGAATTTCAGCGTAGCGAGAGCGCGCCGTGCTTAGGCAGCGACGGCGTGGCTCTCGAGCCACTTGGAAAGTCCGGCCTTGGGCGTGCCGGCGCCGATCTTCATGTCGGCAGCCTCGCCACCCTTGAACAGGATCATGGTCGGGATCGAACGAACGCCGTACTTGACGGTGGTGTTCGGATTCTCGTCGACGTTCAGCTTGACGATCTTCACCTTGCCGGCCAGTTCAGCCGACAGTTCTTCGAGCACCGGCGCAATGGCGCGGCACGGGCCACACCATTCGGCCCAGAAGTCGACCAGTACGGGCTCTTTGGAGGACAGAACTTCCTCGCCAAAATTGGCGTCGGAAACCTGAGTTGTCATTGGATTTGCCTTTTGGGTTGAAAGCGGCGGTCTGTGTGATCGAAAACCTAGGAAGAGTCTAGTGTTGCTTCAACGTCGGTCACCGCATGGTGAAGCCCAGCGTGGCCTTCGCCAGAACGTCACCGGGCAATTCTAGCAGGGATTCCAACGACGTCCAGAGGATGGCCGCTTCCACGCGATGGCGGGGGAAAAGCTGGCTTGCAACCAGTGCATAGAGCCCCAGTTGCGTGAGGTAAGCGCTCGGCACGTCGGCGAAATCCGTCGGCACATTGGCGTCGGACTTGAAATCAACGACCAGCACGCGATCGGGTTCAACCACAAGCCGGTCGAAACGCCCGGCCAGGCGGATCGGCTTGCCGTTGCGCTCGGCATTGGCGAAGAACGGCACTTCGGCCCGGCTGTTGGGGCCGAAGAGGAAGCTCAGTTCCAGCCGGTCGAGGATGGAGAGGGCCTTTTTGGCGATGTCGCCATGCAGCTCCGGCGCTTCCGGCAACAGCGACGCCAATGCCGACTGCGCCACTCGCCCCCGGGCCGCGAACGGCACCCGCCCCAGGTGCTGCAGCAGCGCGTGGATGGCGATGCCACGCTTGCGCGCCGTGTCGGCATCAAAACTCTCCTCGAGCCGGGTAGCGAGGGCGCGCTCGGGCGGGGCGGAAATATCCACGGCAGAGGGCCGGACGACACGGATCGGGCGCTGCTCCGGCAGCGGCGCGAGGATGAGCGCCTGGCGCACCGCCATACTCTCCTCTGGATCGGGTTGCGCCGGCGCCGCCGCCTCCCGCTCCGCCGGATAGATCAGGGCGGTGGGGTTCCCCTCGGCATCGGTGACCCTCTCGCTCTCTGCCGCCAGACCCTGGGCGATCGCCTCGTACCACGAGCCGTCGGGCTTGCCCTGCTTGGTGAGATAGCCGGTGACGTAGAGCTCGTCCTCGGCACGCGTCATGGCGACGTAGAGCTTGCGCCAGTATTCGGCCTGCTGCGCCGCGTCCGCGATGGCCTTGTACTCGCGCGTCTCCTCGACATGCGTCGCTTCCGACGAGGCGTGGATGAAGAGCGGCGGGTTGGGGCGGAGATAGACGGCGCGCCGGTCACGGCCGCGTTCGGTCGTCGCCGCATCGGCGAGGATGACGATGGGCGCCTCGAGGCCCTTGGCGCCATGCACGGTCATCACCCGCACGCCGGCCCCGCCTTCGGCCAGCTCGCGCTTGATGGTGACCTCGCGCGAGCGCAGCTCGGCGAGGAAACCGAGGAGCGAGGGCTGCTCGGATTGTTCGTGCGCGAGCGCAAGGTCGAGGAACTCGGCCATCACATCGTCGATCTCGCTGCCGAAGCGGCCACGGAGGCGCCTGAGGCCGCCGCCGCCATAGAGAACATCGGCGTAGAAGTTGAATGGCCGGTCGAAATCGAGCCGGCTGCGCCAGGCGCTGAGCTGCTCGTAGGCGGCGCGGACCGAAGGAATGGCCGATTTCTCCATCGCCCACCAGAGCCGCTCGTTCTCGCCCCGCGGCTGGGCCACGGCGAGGAGGTCGTCTTCACTGACCTCGAAGAGCGGCGAGCGGAGGAGGGCCGCGAGTTGCAGGTCGTCGGCCGGATTGCTGAGCACGTCGCCCAGCGCCATCATGTCGAGCACGCCGATATGGCTGGTGACCGCCAGCCGGTCGGCGCCCGGCGTCGGAATGCCGGCCCGGATCAGGGCGCGGATGATCTCGTGGAAGAGCACGCTGCGGACCTGGACGAGGATCAGCACGTCGTCGGCCCGGACGGCGCGACCGCGCGGCCCGAGCGGTCGGCGGGTGTCGGTCCAGCCCTTGATCTCGCGGGCGATGCGCTCGGCCACCCGGCGCTGCGCCGATTGCGTGGCGACCGCCGGCGGCTCCTTGGGCCACTCGTTGGGGTCGACCTCGTCGGCCACGTCCTTGATCGGCGGCCAGAGGGTCACCAGGCCACCGCCCTCGGCGCGGGCGGTCTCGTGCAGCAGCCCTTCGTCCTCCAGCGCCCCCTCCTTGAGGTCGGGCCGGTTGTTGAAGACGAGGTCGACGGCCTTGAGCACATGCGGCAGGGTGCGGAACGAGAACCGCAGCGGCACGTGCCGCACCTCGGTGTGCACGGCCCTCGCGCTGAACGCATATTGCCGGCCGGCATCGACGAAGACTTCGGGCTCAGCACCCTGGAACGAGAAGATCGACTGCTTCTGGTCGCCCACCGCGAAAATGGTGCGCGGCCGGTCGGCGGCGCTCTCGCCGAAGAAGAAGTCGTCGACCAGCGCACCGATGACTTCCCATTGCTGCGGGTTGGTGTCCTGGCCTTCGTCGACGAGGATGTGGCTGATGCCGGCATCGAGCTTGTAGCGGACCCAGAGGCCCTGCGCCTCGTCCTTCAAGAGCGCCGCCAGCCTCTCGATGAGGTCGTCGAAATCGAGCAGCGAGCGGGCCCGCTTGGCCCGCTCGTAGTGGGCGGAGATCGCTGCCACGATGTCCAGCATGGCCTCGCTGCGGGCAATGAGCTCGGCGGCCACCAGCCGGCCATAGAGCGACTCCAGCCGCGCCGCCTCGTCGACCAGCCGGGCGGCGATCTCGGGGATCAGCACCGCCGTGGCCTTTTTCAGCAGTGTCTTGCGCGCCGTACGGTCGGTCTGGGTGAGGAAGGCGTCCATCAGCGCATCGGGATCTGGCCGCGCCGGGTCGACCTGGCTCAGCCGGTCGACGAACTCGCTTGTGCCGGCGGGCACGATGCGCAGAATGGTGGCGTGGTCCTCGCGGCTGAGACCGTAGCCGGTGCTCATTTCGTCGAGCACCTCGTCGATGCTGCCGACAGGCCCAACCAGCTTGCGCAGTTCGCGCTTGGCGCGCGGCACGTCGCTCAGCACCCGGCGCAGGATGCGCTGCTGGTTGAGGGCCTCGATGATCGCCTGCTCGATGGAAAAGTCGCTGAGCAGGCCGAACAGCGTCTCCACCGCCTGCGCCTCGCCGCCGCCGCGGAGGCCGGCCGCCAGCACCATCTCGCGCGCTTCGAGCAGCATGCCGTCGCGCTCGTGCTCCTCGAGCACGGAGAAATCGAACGGCACCCCCGCCTCGCGCGGAAAACGATGCAGCACGCTTTCGCAGAAGGCGTGGATGGTCTGGATGCGCAGGCCACCCGGCGTTTCCAGCGCGTGGGCAAAGAGCGAGCGGGCGCGGAGCTGCATTGCCGGCGTCGGCGGCGTGCCGCCCAGCGCGGTGAGGTCGGCCATCAGCTCGGCTTCGGGAGCCAGCGCCCATTTGCCCAGCCGCTCCGCCACGCGTCCGCGCATCTCCGCCGCGGCCGCCTTGGTATAGGTGAGGCAGAGGATTTCCTCCGGCTTCACCCCGCTCAGCAAGAGGCGCAGCACGCGCGCGGTGAGCACATAAGTCTTGCCCGAGCCCGCATTGGCGCCCACCCAGACCGACTGGCCCGGATCGGAGGCGGCGCGTTGAGCGGAGATGATGTCCGCCGGCATCGGGTCCTTGAGGCGCCGGGTCATCCCTGATGCCCCTCTGGCCGACCCTTAGCCCTCATGGTGAGCTTGTCGAACCACGAGGGCGTGCCCACTGGTGGTGCCACGCCCTCGTCCTTCGACAGGCTCAGGATGAGGGCTACTGGGAAGCTCGTTAGTGGCCTCATGGATCGTCCACCCCGGCGGTGAGCGTCCACTCGTCGGTGCGGGCGAGATGGTCGTAGTCGCCCGGATACGACTTCCGCCCGGTCTCGACTCGCGGGCGGATGCGGGCCGTCATCGGCAGGGCATCGTGCAGAAGGAATGCGTCGACATGGCCCTGCATGCGCCGCACGATCTCGTCGGCCGCCTGCATCAGGCTCATGCCGTTGCGCAGCTTGAAGGGCTTGATCTGAAACGCGGCGGGGCCCAGCCCGATCTTGATATAGGTGAGGGCCGAGCTGTCGCGCGGCGGCAGGCCGGGGAACACGCCGGCCTTGGCCATCGCCGCTTCGAGCAAGAGCTGCGGCGCCTCGAACGCGGTCATGTCCTTGGGCGCCGGCACGCCGCCGGTCTTGAAGTCGATGATCTCGAGCGTCCCGTCGCGTCGCACGTCCAGCCGGTCCGCCTTGCCGACGAGGAGGAAATTGTCGAGCGCCGGGAACGGCCACTCGCCGCGCTTCTCAGCGTTGCGCTCGACGATGTCGTGGTCGCGCCGCCGCTCGAACTCGAGGAACTGCCGGGCCGCGCGCTCGAAGCGCTTGAGCCAGATGTCGCGCCGCTCCTTGATGGCGTCGAGCCCGGCAAAGGCCTGCCGCGCCATCCCCATCATCTTGGCCAGCGCATCGGGCGACTCGAAGTCGAGGCCGAGCTCGACGGCCTTCTCGAAGACGCTGTGGATCATGGTGCCGCGCTCGCGCGCGCTGGGCTCGGTGCCAAGCGGCTCCAGCCATTGCAGCCGCAGCACGTGCTTGGCATAGATGTCGTAGGGCGAGCGCATCAGCGGCTCGATCTCGGTGATCGACAGCCTCCGCGGACGGATATTCGCGGCCGGGCGCGGCTCGGGCCGCAGCGCCGGGCGCGGAATACCGGCAAAGTCGATGGCCTGCGCCTCGGTGAGCCAGCGGGCGCCGCGGCGCCGCAACGCCCGGGCTTCATCGGCCCCGATGAAGGCATCGAGCCGCTGCAGCAAAGGCGAGGGCAGCGCCGGCGAGGTACCGATCCGCTCGGCATAGGCGATCAGCACCTCGGCGTTGCCGATGGCCATGGCGAAGTCGTGTGCCGCCAGCCCCTGCCGCCGTTCCGGCGGCTCGAGCCCGATGCCGATGCGCATGCCGCGGCTCAGCCAGGGCCCGGGATCGGCCACCGGCGGCCAGATGTCCTCGTTCATCCCGGCAAGGATCATGAGGTCCGGCGATTGCAGCCGCGCCTCGAGCTCGCCCCAGATGGCGATGTCGTCGCGCCCGATCGGTGGCGTCTGCACGGAAAAGCCGGCGAGCAGCGCCGACAGCACGGCGTCGAGAAAGAGCGGCGGAAAGCTGGTCCCCGAAGCACCGAGGGCGGTGACCTCCTCCGCCCAGCGGCGGAACTCGTCCATGCCGGGCAGCGGCTTGCCGTCGCTCATTGCTTCCATCACCGTGACCAGTGCCTGCGCCAGGTCGGCCGCAGTGAGGAGCGGCTTTTCGACCAGCGCCATCATCGGCGCCATTGCGTCGCCCAGGCGCGAGAGCAGCGCGCGCAGCCCGTCGTTCTCGCTGAGCGCATGGAGCCCCGGGAGCCCCGCGAGTGGCCGCTCACGCCGCAGCTTGAGGTCGAGACTGTCAGCGCAGCGCAGCACGTCGCGACGTTCGGAGCCCAGCGTGACGGCAGCGTTGCGCAGGAGCGCCACCGTATCGACCGGAGCGTAGTTGCCGGCAGCCACGGCGAGGACCTGCCGCGCCAGCCTACCGGCGCCCGACTGGAAGAGCGGCGTTCCCGCCGCATCGTCCACCACGATGCCGTGACGTTTCAACTCCACGACGATGCGCCGTGCCAGCGTCTGGTCGCGCGCGATGATGCCGACCGTCTTCCGTTCGGCGAGCGCCGCGCGGGCCGCCAGCGCGACCGCGCGCGCCTCCAGGTCCGCATTGGGCGCTGCGAGGATGCTGACACCGGCCAGTGCCTCGGCGACCGGCAGGTCGGCGCGCAACTGCGGCCAGGCGGGCGTCTCCGCCGCTGGCGCGAGCGCCGCCCGAACC
>DATCRS010000160.1:0-4386 GCA_036568845.1 Devosia sp.
ACGTAGCGGCCTAGGCGCGGTCCCAGCCCTCGCGCATCAGGCGATAGCCCTTTTCGTAGACGTCGGTCTCGCTGGCAAAAATCGGCCGCCAGATCTTCGTGGCAGCGGCCAGGTCAGGCAACGACGAGCCGAATGACTCGATGGTCATCCAGCCATCATAGCCGGCAGCCTTGAGGGCCTTGAACACCGACTGGAAGTCGATGTGTCCGGCTCCTGGCACGCCGCGATTGTTTTCGGAGATGTGGACATGATTGATCTGGCCGATGGTTGCCGGGATGACGTCGGTGATCGAGTTCTCTTCGATGTTGAAGTGGAAGGTGTCGTAGAGGTAGCCGACATTGTCCGCACCGATCCGCTTGACCAGATCGGCAGCCTGCGCGGCGGTGTTGAGGAAATAACACTCAAAGCGGTTGAGCGGTTCGATCGAGATCCGCACGCCGGCGCGGGCCGCGTAGGCGGCTGCCGCGGTGATCACTTCCACGGCGTTGTCCTGCTCAGTGCGTGTCGGCCCTGTGCCTGAGAATTGGCCTAGTGGCTGGTGGAACGGGCCACAGTAGAGATCGGCGCCGAGTGCCTGCGTACAGTCCGTCAGCCAGTTGAAATGGCTGACTGCACCGGCTCGCTCCGCCGCATCGTGCGAAATGGCGTTCTTGCCGCCGCCCGGCATGACGCCGACGCCTGTGGCTCCGAGCCCGATGTCGCGGAGCCGCACTCCCAGCTTGCGGAAGTGTTCGGGGTCACCCTCGAACATCGGCACCTCAACGCCATCGTAGCCGGTGGCCTTGAGGCGCTCGATGATCGGCCAATGCGCATCGGTGACGTGCGTGGTCCAGAGAAGGAGGTTGAAGCCGAGCTTCACAGGTTCACCCAGCTGCCGGATTTGCCTGAAGCGATGATGGCATCGCAGATGCGATTGGTTTCAAGGGCTTCGCGGAAGGTGGGAGAGGCCGGCTTGCCGGTCTTCAGGCCCTCCAAGAAGTCCGCCACCTGGTGGGTAAACGAGTGCTCGTAGCCGATGATGAGGCCCGGCACCCACCACTTGCCGAGATAGGGGTGGTCGCCATCGGTGACGAGGATGTTGGTCCAGCCACGCTGCGCACCGGGCACGGTGTGATCGAAGTACTGCACGCGGTTGAGGTCGTGCAGGTCCCAGGCCAGCGAGCCCTTTTCGCCGTTGATCTCCAGCGTGTAGCCGGCCTTGTGACCGCGGGCGTAGCGCGTGGATTCGAAGGTGCCGAGCGAGCCGTTGGCGAAGCGGGTGAGCACCGCGGCGGCATCGTCGATGCCGACCGGCTGGCGTTTGCCGGTCTCGGCGTGGGTGCGCTCCTTGACGAAGGTCTCGGTCATGGCCGTGAGCGAGGAGATGCCGCCGTTGATCCAGATGGCGGTATCGAGACAGTGGGCGAGGAGATCGCCGGTGACGCCGGAGCCGGCGGCATCGACATCGAGGCGCCAGGTGCCGGCGCCGCCCTGTGGCACGTCGGGCGAAATCGTCCAATCTTGCAGGAACTTAGCCCGGTAGTGGAAGACCTTGCCGACGCGACCCTCCTCGACCATATGCTTGATGAGGGTGACGGCGGGGACGCGGCGGTAATTGTACCAGACCATGTTGGGGACGCCGGCCTTCTCGACCGCCTCCACCATGGGCTTTCCTTCCGCCTCGGTGCGGGCTAAGGGCTTCTCGGACAACACCATTTTCCCGGCCAGCGCGGCCGCGATGGCGATCTCGGCGTGGAGGTCGTTAGGGACGCAGATATCGATGGCGTCGATGTCCTTGCGCTCCACCAGCGCGCGCCAGTCGGACTCGACGGACTCGTAGCCCCACATCTCGGCGAAGCGCCTGACTTTGCTGATGTTTCGGGCGGCGACTGCTTTCAGGACCGGGCGGTAGCCGGTGTCGAAAAAGTGGGCGACGGATGACCAGGCATGGGAGTGCGCACGGGCCATGAAGCCGTAGCCGACCATGCCGATATTGAGCTGCTTTGACATGCTTTCGCCCCCAAGATGAACGACAAGTGAACGGGTTATTGGTGCGCTATTCGCGCCAACCATGCGCGTCGCGGACCTTCACCATGGCGGCGAGGATCTTGTTCCAGGTGTCCTGGCGCTCCATCACCGCGTTGGGGAACATGCAGCCGTCCCAGCAGATGTGACGCATCTTTTTGGTGAGCTCGCCCTTTTCGTCGCGCAGCCAGTAGCCGGCGTGCTTGGTGACATCGAGCCGGCCGTTGGGATCGTCGATCTGGCAGTGGCGACCGGTCTTCTCGTGATCGCCGGAGCCGAAGGTGGTGCCGTCGTTCTGGGCGACGTGGAAATCGAGGGTCCATGGGCGGAGCGCGTCGGCGACCTGCTTGTAGGCGGCATCGAGCGCGGCGGTGTCGGACCAGTCGAAATCGGCGGGCAGGATGCGATCCTTTTCGGCATTAGCGCCGAGGACGAAGAGCATCGAGTGGGCCATGTCGGCCTGGTAGCCGACGACGCCGGGCATGCCGACCATTTCGAGGAGCTTCACATTCTCCCGCCAGGAATGCATGCCGCCCCAGCAGATCTCGCCTTCGGCGACGATGTATTCGCCGTGATCCTGGGCGATGCGGCCGGCTTCGCGGAACGTCTCGGCGATGAGCCTGGTGTTGCCCTCGGGATCCCTGTCCCAGGCTTCAACGCCGGTGGAGCTGTCGACGCGCACGCCGCCGGTGGGACGGACGCCGAGCTCGCGCATCTGCTTGCCAATGACGCAGGCCTTTCTGACCTGGGTAAGGAAGCGGTCGCGCTCCTCCTTGCTGCCCATCGCCGAACCACCGCCGGCACCGCCCCAGATGGGCGCGACGAAGGAGCCGATGTTCAAGCCGAAGCTCGCGATGTGATCGGCCTTGCGCTTCACCTCGTCGCGGTCGGAGTCGATCGAGATGTGCGGATCGGCGAGCCAGAGGTCGACGCCCTCGAACTTCTGGCCCTCGTACTCGGCGTTGGCGGTGAGCTTCAGCAGCGTGTCGAGACCAATGATCGGTTCGCCATCGCCGGAGCCCTTGCCGACCACACCGGGCCACATGGCGTTGTGGAGCCTGGGAAAATTGTTGGCGTGCTCGGCCATGGGATGCTCCTCGTTTCTATCTCTTCTGAAATATCGTCGCCTGTGGCCCACCCTCATCCGCCCTTCGGGCACCTTCTCCCATCAAGGGAGAAGGCCCGACTGAGATATCTAGGCTCGTCGCCTTCTCCCCTCGTGGGAGAAGGTGGCCGACGGCCGGATGAGGGGGAGGCGAGCCACGATGCTAGTCATCACGCAGCCTGGTGCTTCAGGTTCAGGCCGGTCTGGGGGTCGAAGAGCATGACCTTGTCGGGGTGCCAGCCGAAGCGGACGGTTTCCTCTACGGCGACCGGGACGCGAGCCGGCACGGTGGCGCGGACGAGGTTTTCGCCCACCCGCAAGGTGACGATCTTTTCGATGCCGTGGTTCTCGATGTCGTGGATCCTCGCCTCGACGGGCGCACCCGACTCGACCGTGACGTTCTCCGGGCGGACGCCGAAAGTGTAGGCGCCCTCCCCCGCTCCCGCGGCGAGCGGCAGCTCGAAGACGGCGGGCGACACGACGGCCTTGCTGCCGGCCACGCGCCCGGCGAGCAGGTTGATGGCGGGGGACCCGACAAAGCCCGCAACGAAGGTATCACGCGGGTTGTTGTAGACCTCCTGCGGGGTGCCGACCTGCACCAGCTTACCGTGATTGAGGATGCCGATTCGGTCGCCCATGGTCATGGCTTCGACCTGGTCGTGGGTCACGAAGATGAAGGTGGCGCCAAGCCGCATCTGCAGATCCTTGAGTTCGGATCGCAGGGACTCGCGCAGCTTGGCGTCGAGCGCCGAGAGCGGCTCGTCCATCAGGAAGACCTGCGGCTCGCGCACGATGGCGCGGCCGATGGAGACGCGTTGCATCTCGCCGCCCGAGAGCCGGTCAGTCTTGCGGTCGAGCAGGTGCGAGATGCGGAGCGTACGGCTGGCATACTCGATGCGCTGCTCGATGTCGGACGGCGACATGCGGCGGATGCGCGACTTCAGCGGAAAGGCGAGGTTTTCGCGGACGGTGAGGCGCGGGTAGAGGGAATATTGCTGCAGTACCAGCGCCACGTCGCGCTCGGCCGGGCCCCATTCGGCCACGTCGGCTTCGTTGATGAAGATGCTGCCGTCGGTGGGCTTTTCGAGCCCGGCGATCAGGCGCAGCGTCGTGGTCTTGCCGGCGCCGGTGGGGCCGAGGAGCACGAAGAACTCGCCATCGGCCACATCGACGCTAATGGCATCGAGCGCCTGATGATGGCCGAAGGTTTTCGAGATGTTGTCGAGACGGATGCGTGCCATGTCAGTTGCCGAGCCGGATGCCGAGCGACGCGCCCG
>DATCRS010000161.1:0-2365 GCA_036568845.1 Devosia sp.
TCAAGGACCTTTCCGCTCCGATTGCCGCCGCCTCCATCGCCCAGGTGCACAAGGCCACGCTCGAAGACAACAGGGGCCGCCGCACTGTAGCGGTCAAAATCCTGCGGCCGGGCATCAAGAAGCGCTTCCGGGCCGATCTCGAAAGCTATTATGCCGGCGCCCGCCTGGCCGAGCGCCTGGCGCGCGAGCTACGGCGCCTCAGGCCCACCGACGTGGTCAGGACCCTCGACCGCTCGGCCCGGCTCGAGCTCGACCTTCGGCTCGAAGCGGCCGCCATTTCCGAGTTCAAACAGAACACCGAAAAGGACGAAGGCTTCCTCGTTCCCGACATCAGCTGGGACCACACCGCCGAGACGGTGCTCACCACCAGCTGGGTCGAGGGCATCCCGATCCGCGATCTCGCAGCGCTCGACGCCGCCGGCCTCGATCGCAGGGAGCTGGCGCGGAAGCTGCTGCAGAGCTTTCTCCGCCATGCCATCCGCGACGGCTTCTTCCACGCGGACATGCATCCGGGCAACCTTTTCGCCGAGCCCGGGACCGGCAACATCATCGCCGTTGATTTCGGTATCATGGGCCGCATCACCCGGCGCGAGCGGCGCTTCCTCGCCGACATTCTCTACGGTTTCATCACCCGCAACTACCGGATGATCGCCGAACGCCATTTCGAGATCGGCTATGTGCCGCGGCACCAGTCGGTCGACGATTTCGCCCTTGCGCTCCGTTCCATCGGCGAACCGCTGCAGGGGCGCACCGCCCGCGACATCTCCATGGCCAAGGTCTTGGGCCAGCTCTTCGCCACGACGGAACTCTTCGACATGCAGACGCGGCCCGAGCTGGTGCTGCTGCAAAAGTCCATGGTGCTGGTCGAAGGCGTGGCCCGTGCCCTCGACCCCGGGCTCGACATCTGGACGGTTTCCGAACCCGTCGTCGGCGACTTCGTCCGTCGCGAGGCTGGTCCGGTCGGCCGGCTCGAGGATCTCGCCGAGCATGTCAGAACCGGTGCCAACGCCATCGGCCGCCTTCCCTCGATCATTGAGAAGGCCGAGGCCGCGCTCGACGACTTCCACGCCGAACGCAAGAAACCGCGACCGGTCTGGTGGCTCTGGCTGATCGTGCTCGTCGGTTTGCTCGTGCTGGTGCGGATTCTGCGCTAAAAGCCTATTCAGGTGCCGTTCATCTATAAGGCCGTAGCGAGGCGGCACCGCTTAGGGGAGATAATCATGTCACTGAAAATTCTGGGCCGGCTCGCCGGCGCGCTCGCGCTCACCATCGGGCTTGCGGGCTGCATGGACATCACGATGGAAATCGACGTCCAGACCGAAACCACCGGCAAGGCCACAACCACTTCGGTGATGGGCGCCGACATCTATTCCATGGTCAAGAGCGGCGCCGGGAGCGAGGGGTCCGATGAGGGCTTCTGTCAGGAGAAGGGCGCCACGCTCACCGAAAACGCCGATGGCTCCGCCACTTGCGTGCTCGTCGTCGAGGGCAACCTCAACGAGCTCAACGACTCCAAGGACGACAGCGGCGCCAAGTTCGAGGTCGTTTCTCCAGGTGTCGTGAAGGTCTCCTTCACCACCGAGGACATGAAGGGCGAGCTCGGCACCGAGGAGCAGGACGCTCAGACCAAGGCCATGATGGAGCAGTTCTTCGAAGGCCACTCGATCACCATCCGCATCAAGGGCAAGGAAGTGATCGACACCAACATGACCAAGAACGGCAACACCGCCGAAATCGTCATTCCGTTCATGGACCTGATCAACGGCACCGCCAAGCTGCCGCCCGAGCTCTACGCCACCGTGAAGGTCAACTGAGCACGATGAACGACCGGATCAGCATCGGCTTTCGCTGGTTCGAACATGGCCGGGGGCTCGAAATCCCCCGGCAGCAGACGGCGGGTGCGGCGGGGGTGGACCTCCCGGCCGCGCTCTTGCCTGGTGAGGTGGTGGTGATCGAGCCGGGCCGCAGCGCCATGGTTCCGACCGGCTTTGCCATCGCGCTTCCGGAGGGGTTCGAGGCGCAGATCCGGCCGCGCTCGGGGCTTGCCGCCAAGCATGCCGTCACGGTTCTCAATTCGCCCGGCACTGTCGACGCCGACTATCGCGGCGAGGTGAAGGTGATGCTCATCAACCATGGGCACGTGCCCTTCGAGGTGCGCCGGGGCGAGCGGATTGCGCAGATGGTGGTGGCGCCGGTGAGTGCGGTATCGTTTCTCGAACAGGAGACGCTCGATGACACCGAACGCGGTGACAAAGGTCACGGCTCGACTGGCCGCTAGGCTGACGTTTGCCGTGATGGCCTGTCTCTGGATAGCGATGCCCGCCGTTGCGGCGGATCGGGCGCTGCTCAACATGCTGGGCTACTC
>DATCRS010000162.1:0-8848 GCA_036568845.1 Devosia sp.
GCCCTGATCGACTCGATCGACCTCTCCCAGCTCGCCACCATGGACCAGGAGGCGGCGCGCGAGGAAATCCGTGACATCGTCGCCGAGATCATCGCGCTCAAGTCGATCGTGATGTCGATTTCCGAGCAGGAGGATCTGCTCGAGGACATCTGTAACGACGTCCTCGGCTACGGTCCGCTCGAGCCGCTCCTGGCGCGCGACGACATCGCCGACATCATGGTGAACGGCAGCCAGAAGTGCTACATCGAGGTCGGCGGCAAGGTGAAGCTCACCAATGTCCGCTTCCGCGACGATGCGCACCTGATGAACGTCTGCCAGCGCATCGTGAGCCAGGTCGGCCGCCGCGTCGACGAATCCTCCCCCATCTGCGACGCGCGTCTCCCCGACGGCTCGCGCGTCAACGTCATTGCGCCGCCTCTGGCGATCGACGGCGCCGCGCTGACCATTCGAAAGTTCAAGAAAGACAAGCTGACCCTCCAGCAGCTGGTCAAGTACAACTCGATCTCGCCCGAGGGCGCCGAGGTGCTGCGCATCCTTGGCCGCGTCCGCGCCAACATCCTCATTTCCGGCGGTACCGGCTCGGGCAAGACGACGCTGCTCAACTGCCTGACCGGCTTCATCGAAAAGGACGAGCGCGTCATCACCTGCGAGGACTCGGCCGAACTGCAGCTGCAGCAGCCGCACGTGGTGCGTCTCGAAACCCGCCCCCCCAACCTCGAGGGTGAGGGCGAGATCACCATGCGCGATCTCGTCAAGAACTGCCTCCGTATGCGTCCCGAGCGCATCATCGTCGGCGAAGTCCGCGGCCCGGAGGCCTTCGACCTCCTCCAGGCCATGAACACCGGCCACGACGGCTCCATGGGCACGCTCCACGCCAACAGCCCGCGTGAGGCGCTCTCGCGTCTGGAATCGATGATCACAATGGGCGGCTATGCGCTGCCCAGCCGCACCATTCGCGAGATGATCTGCTCGTCCATCGACGTCATCGTCCAGGCCGCCCGCCTCCGCGACGGTTCGCGCCGCATCACCCACATTTCCGAAGTGCTGGGCATGGAAGGCGACGTCATCGTCACCCAGGACATCTTCCTCTACGACATCATCGGCGAGGACCAGCACGGCAACCTGATCGGCCGCCATCGCTCCACCGGCATCACCAAGCCGCAGTTCACCGAGCGCGCGCGCTACTACAACGAAGAGCCCAACCTCGTCGAGGCACTGGAAAAATCCAATATCGAGCAGCGCGAAATCCTTAACGGCTAGGTGCTAGGACGTAGGGTGTAATGAGTTTCCTCCTCTTGGCAGTTCTGGGCTTCGTCGCGGTCGCCGCCGCCGGCTTTGCGCTGGTACCCGGCCTTGCCGGTGGGAGCCGGGCCGACAAGCGCATGAGGGCGCTGCAGGGCGATATCCAGGGCAACCGCCGCGAGGCCAGCGCCACCCGCAACCGCGAGACGCGCCGTAAGGAGATCCAGCAGAACCTGAAGCAGCAGACCGAGCTGCTCGAAAAGCGCCGCAAGCGCATACCGTTGCAGGATCGGATCTTCCAGGCGGGCCTCAAGATCAAGCGCAACGACTTCGTTCGCAACCAGATCATCCTGGGTGTCGTCGTCTTCGTCGGCCTCTTCCTTTTCGTCGACTGGTACTATGCGGCCATCTTTGGCGCCGCGGCGGGCTACCTGTTGCCGCGCATGTACCTGGCGAACCGCCGCAAGGCCTATCAGAACAAGTTTCTCGATGAGTTGCCTAACGCCGTCGAAGCCATTGTGCGCGGCGTGAAGTCCGGTCTGCCGCTCAACGATTCCATCCGCGTCGTCGCCAAGGAAGTGAAGGAGCCTGTGCGCTCGGAATTCCAGCGTGTGCTCGACCAGCAATCGGTCGGCAAGTCCATGACCGAGGCCGTGCAGATCCTCTTTGACCGGGTGCCGCTACCCGAGGTCAACTTCTTCGTCGTCGTCATCACCGTGCAGCAGCAGGCCGGCGGCAATCTCTCCGAAGCCCTTGGCAATCTGGCGCACGTGCTGCGCAACCGCAAGAAGATGAAAGCCAAGGTGAAGGCCATGTCCTCCGAGGCCAAGGCCTCGGCCGGCATCGTGGGCTCCCTGCCCTTCATCGTCGCGCTGCTCGTCAATCTCACCACGCCCGGCTACATGGCGCCGCTCTTCGAAACACCCATTGGCAACATCTGGCTCGCTATTGCCGTCATCATGATGGGCATAGGCATCTTCATCATGAAGAAGATGATCGAGTTCGACATCTGAGGGGCTGGGCAATGCAGATCGTTTCGCTCCTCACCGACCCCAAATTCCTGATCGCCGTGTTTGCGGCAATCTCGGCCGGCGCCATCGTCTTCACGCTCGGCGCCTCGCTGATCGGCTCGAACCGCTCCACCATCAAGCAGCGCATCAAGCGTGTGGCGCTCGAGCGCGAAAAGCTGCGCGCCGAGGAGATGGCGCGCCTCCGCGGCGGCGGCAAGGACGAGGGCGGACCCCGCTCCATCCGCCGTGCCGCCGGTAGGGAATACATGACCAAGGTCGTGCAGCGCTTTGACCTGCAGAAGGCCTTGGCCGACGAGAAGACGGTCGAGCGGCTGGCCCAGGCCGGCTATCGCGGGCAGGGGCCGCTCACGACCTTCCTCTTCCTGCGCTTCGTCACGCCTTTTGCGCTCTTCCTGCTCGGGCTGTTCTATCTGCAGTTCACGATCTTTGCCGCCAACCCGCTATGGCAGAACGCGGTCTACGCGCTCTTCATCGGACTCCTCGGCGCCTACTTGCCCAACCTCCTGCTCAAGAACCGCACCATCAAGCGGCAGAAGTCGATCCGCCGCGCCTGGCCTGACGCGCTCGACCTGATGCTGCTCTGCGTCGAAGCCGGCATGTCGGTGGAGCACGCCTTCAAGCGGGTGGCCAAGGAGATTGGCATGCAGAGCGTCGAGCTTGCCGAAGAGCTGACGCTCACCACCGCCGAGCTCTCCTTTCTCGAAGACCGCAGCCGCGCCTACGAAAATCTCGGCAGGCGCACCGGTCTAGACAACGTCAAGTCGGTGATGACCGCCCTCATCCAGGCCGACCGGCATGGTACCTCGGTCGGCAGTTCGCTCCGCGTCATGGCCGAAGAAGGCCGCGAGGCGCGCATGATGGAAGCTGAAAAGAAGGCAGCGGCTCTGCCGCCCAAGCTCACCGTGCCGCTGATCATCTTCATCCTGCCCACGCTCTTCATCGTCATCATGTCCCCCGCCATCATCAAGGTGATGAGCGGCGGCGGCTTCTCGTTCATGAACTGACGACTCTCAGGCCCGATTTTTGCGGAGAAGCAGCAGTCGGTCTCCCTCCTCCTCGTGGGGAGGTGCAGAGCTTAGGTCCGGAGGACCTTAGCGAAGCTGGGTGGGGGTAAGCCCACGCGCCGATGAAAGTTTTGCCCCATCGAGCGCCGCCACGGCGCTGGTGGCGAGAACCCCGACCTACTCGCCCTTGATCACGTCCCAGCGGTTCTGCTGGGTCAGGAGCGCGCGGATATAGGCCATGTTGGCCTCGACGTCCGCGGGTGGCAGCTCTGCCGCGAACAGGGCGCGGCACTCTTCGAAGCGTCCCTGGAGGCCGATGACCAGCGCTAAATTCTGCCGGATCTGGCTGGTCGCCCCCCGCATCTTCACAGCGCGCCGCAGGCTCGTTTCGGCGGCGGAGAGATCGTTGGTCATGGCATAGGAGAGGCCGAGATTGGCGTAGAGCGAGGCTTCGCCGGGCGCGATGGTGAGCGCCTGCTGGTAGAGCAGGCGGGCTTCTTCGTTGCGGCCGCTCTGGTCGAGCACTGCCCCCTTGACCGAGAGCGCGTTCCAGTCGGGCGATGCCGGGTTGATGGCGCCATCGAGCACGATCAGCGCCTGGTCGAAGCGGCCGGCCGAAGCCAGTGCCTTGGCATAGGCGATCTTCAAGTCGATGTCGCGCGTATTGCCGGCGACGCCCCCTTCGAGCACAGCCACGGCCTGTCCCGATTGCCCCACGGCGCGGAGCGCCGCGGCGTAGGCGATCATCGTGCCCTTGTCTCGCGGGTTCTTCTTGTAGCGCGCGGCGAGACTGTCCAGCGACGCCTGCGTCACTACGTGACTCCTGCCGGAGAATTCCGGCGACGACATGCTCGCGCGGTTGCTCGCGCAGGCCGACAAGGAAGCGGCTGCGACGCCGGCGAGCAGCAGCCCATGGAGGGCACGGGTGAAGCGGTGCGGGCGACGCGAGACGAACATGACGAACTTCCTGCCGGTGAAGAGGAGACCGGCCCCCACGTCGAGCAATAATCGGTTAACCCTAACGTCGGGTTAAGGTCGGGATTTCAAGGCGTTGCGGACCCCGCGCGACCGGCGTAATCCTTGCGCCCACCCACCTTTCGCTCGTCCGGAACATCGCCATGGCCAAGCCCAGAACCCTTCCCGTCATCTGCGTCGCCGAAGGGGAGGCGGCGCAAGGCCTCACCCCGGCGCAGGTCAAATGGGCCAAGGCCGCGGCTTTTACCGGCCAGCGCGGCAAGCTGCTGCCACTGCCGGGGGAGGGCGGCGACCTCGCCGGTTATCTCTTCGGTCTGGGTGCGACGATCGGGCGGCCGGGCTTGATTACCGGCCTCGCTGCGGCGGCGCTCGAGCCCGGCAGTTACCGGCTTGAAGGTACCTTCGGCGATCCGGCGCTGGCGGCGCTCGGCTTCCGCCTCGGCGCCTATCGCTTCGACCGCTACCGCAAGCCCAAGGATGCGCCGCAACTCGCCGAGGTGACGGGCGCCGACATGGCAGAGATCGCGCGCCTCGCCGACGCGGCCTTCATCGCGCGCGACCTCATCAATACGCCAGCCAATGATCTGGGGCCCGAGGCGTTTGAGCAAGCCATCCGCGCCTTCGCCACCAGCCACAAGATGAAGCTCAAGGCCATTATCGGGGATGAGCTCCTCCGCCAGAATTTCCCGATGATCCACGCCGTCGGCCGGGCCGCGCACGAGGCGCCGCGCCTCATCGACATGACATGGGGCAAGGCCTCCGACCCCAAGGTGACCTTGGTCGGCAAGGGCGTCACCTTCGATACCGGCGGGCTCGACATCAAACCCTCGGCCGGCATGCTGCTGATGAAGAAGGACATGGGCGGCGCGGCCAACGTCCTCGGCCTCGCCCACGCCATCATGGATGCGCGGCTGAAGGTACGGTTGCGCGTGCTGATCCCCATCGTCGAGAACGCCATCTCCGCGTCGTCCTTCCGTCCGGGCGACATCCTCCGCGCCCGCAACGGTATCACCGTGGAGATCGGCAACACCGATGCCGAAGGCCGGCTGATCCTCGGCGACGCCCTGGCATTGGCCGACGAGGAAAGCCCGGAGCTGATCATCGACATGGCGACCCTCACCGGCGCGGCGCGCGTCGCCCTCGGCCCCGACCTGCCGCCGCTCTACAGCAACGACGATGCGCTGGCCGAGGCCCTGCTGGCCTCCGGCCGGGCCACCGACGACCCGCTCTGGCGACTGCCGCTCTGGGCGCCCTATGAGGGGATGATCGCTTCAAAGATCGCCGACGTGAACAATGCCGGGCAGGGGGGCTTTGCCGGCTCGATCACCGCGGCCCTGTTCCTCAATCGCTTCGTCAAGCAGGCCGAGGCCTGGGCCCATCTCGACATTTTCTGCTGGGCACCCGAAGCCCGCGCCGGCCGGCCCTTCGGCGGCACTGACCAAGGCATCCGCGCCGTCTACGGCGTGCTGAAGCAGCGATATAGTTGACAAAGTCAACGATCTGATTGCCAATGTCACCGGTCTCAGCCGGATGACATTCCATGGACAACCAGATCGCCGACGTTCGCGCTTTTAGCCGCTTTTACACGCGGCAGATTGGGCTCCTCGAAGAGCACTTCAACAAAAGCCGCTTCAGCCTGCCCGAGGGCCGGGTGCTCTATGAGATCGCCTCGCATGGCCACACCACGCTGGCCGAGATCGCCCGCGCGCTCGGCATGGATCCGGGCTACGCCAGCCGCCTGCTGCACAAGTTCGTGGCCGAGGGATTGGCAGTGCTCTCGCCCAATCTCAACGACCGGCGCAGCAACAGCATCGCCCTGACGAGCGAGGGCGATCTCGCCTTCGCCCAGCTCGATGCCGCTTCCAACAGCGCTGTCGGCGAGCTGTTGCGCCCCCTCGACGACACGCAGCGCAAGGCGCTGGTCGGCGCCATGCGGACCATCCGCAGCCTCCTGGGCGACACCGTTCCCGCCGCGCCCCTCGTGATCCGGCCCCACCGCATCGGCGAGATCGGCTGGATGGTCCACCGCCAGGGCATCCTCTACAACCAGCAATATGGCTGGAACGGCGAGTTCGAAGCCCTCATCGCCCGCATCTACTACGAGTACGAGACCGCCCCCGAAACGCCGCCCAAGAACCTCTGGGTCGCCGAACGCAGCGGCACCGTCGCTGGCTCCATCTTCGTCATGCCGTCCGAGGGCGTCCCGGGCTCGGCCCAGCTCCGCATGCTCTATGTCGAGCCCGATGCACGCGGTCTCGGCATCGGCAGGACGCTGGTCGATCAGGCGGTGAGCTTTGCCCGCAATTCCGGTTACGAGCGCATGCGCCTCTGGACCCATTCCATCCAGGAGTCCGCCCGGCGCGTCTACAAGGCCGCCGGCTTCGAGATTGCCGAAAGCGAACCCCACCACCAGTTCGGCAAGGACCTCATCGCCGAAATCTGGGAGATGCGGTTCTGAGGCGCGCAGAATTCGCAGTCGGCTCTCCCTCCCCCTTGTGGGGAGGGCAAGCAGAGCTAGGCGCGTTAGCGCCGTAGCGACGCTAGGGTGGGGGTGATCGCTCGCATCGGCGCGTGGGCTTACCCCCACCCAGCTTCGCCAAGGTCCTTCGGACCTAAGCTCCGCTACCCTCCCCACAAGGGGGAGGGAGAACAACTGAGGGTCCAAGCGCGTGAGCCTCAGTACCCCCTTGTCACATCCACGACATTAGGCAGCGGCAAGCCCCGCTCGTGGTCCTTGATGACCTTGGAGAAGTACGCCACGCCGGTCCGCTCGCTCGAGGCGGCGGCGATGTGCGGGGTGATATAGACATTGTCCATCGCCCAGAGCGGGCTCTCCTTGGGCAGCGGCTCGACCTCGAACACATCGAGGCTCGCAGCGCCGAGCGTGCCGTCTGCCAGCGCGCGGACGATATCGCTTTCCTTCTGGTGCCCGCCACGAGCCGCGTTGATCACCACCGGCCCGGTGCCGTCCAGCCCGCCACGCCTGAGCTTTGAGAATGTCTCGTAGTTGAGAATGCCGTGCGTCTCGGGCGTCAGTGGCAGCAGGTTGACGAGAATGTCGGTGCCGGAGAGGAACGCATCGAGCTGGTCGTCGCCCGCAAAGGTTTCGACCCTCTCGATCTCCTTTTTTGTCCGGCTCCAGCCGCGCAGCTTGTAGCCGAACACCTTGAGGTGCCGGATGGCGTCCTGCCCGAGCGCCCCCAAGCCCATGATGCCGACGCTCGCGTCCCAGGCCGGTGCGGGATAGAGCTGCGACCAGCGGCGCTCGGCCTGGTCGCGCTTGAAGCGGGTGGCGAGGCGCTGGTGCAGCAGCACGTTCTGCAGCACGTAGTCGCTCATCCGCTGCGTCAGGTCCTCATCCATGAACCGCACGATCGGGACGCCGGCGGGCAGCCGAGGGTGTCGCAGCAGCGCATCGACCCCGGCCCCCAGCGACAGCACCGCCTTGAGGTTGGTGAGGCCGTCGAACGCCTCCGCTTTGGGCTTCCAGATGAAGATGTATTCGACGTCCTTGGGGTCGTAGTCGTCCGTGCGCAGCACGACGCGGCGGCCGGGCAGGGCGGCGGCGAAGCGGTCGGCCCAGCTCCGCTCGTTGAAGTCGGCAAGGTGGAGAAGCAGCGTCATCGGAAGGGTCCCCAAATAGAAAGAGCCGCGCTTGCGGCGCGGCCCCGAAACGGTTCGCTGCTGCCCTTACTGAGCAGGAGCAGGTTCGGTAGTGGTCGTTTCCGCTGCCGGAGCCGGCTCTGTCGTCGCCGGGGCCGCGGGCGTTGCGGCGGGAGCGGGTTCCGTACCGCTGGTGGTCGGCGTGCCCTCGACCGGCGTCTCGCTCTGCGTCTCGGTGGGCGTCGGCATCGCCGCGCCCTCTGTCGCCACCGGCTCGGTACCCGCTTCAGCCGGCTGGGCGGCCGCATCGGCGGGCGGGAAGGCCGGAGCGTTCGGGTTGATCGACGCCAGATAGGCGATAACGTCAGCCCGTTCTTTGTCGTTCTTCAACCCCGAGAAATTCATCTTCGTGCCCGGGACGAACTCCTTCGGCGCCGTCAGGAAGTGATTGAGGTTCTCGTAGGTCCAGGTGTCCCCCGCGGCCTTGTGCTCTTCCATCGCGGCCGAATAGGCGAAGCCTTCATGCGAGCCGATCACGCGGCCAACCACATCGGCGAGCTCGGGACCGGTCTTGTTGCCCGAGCCGGGCGCAAAGTTGTGGCAGCTCTGGCACTTGCGCGCCGCGCTCTCGCCGGCAGCGGCATCCGCGCTGGCGAGCAGCACCCCGATCGGCACGGCCGCCGGCGCTTCCTCGGCACCCGCTTCCGCATGGGTGCCTTCCGGCTCCGGCAGGCTGAGGCCCGGACCGGTTTCACGCGGCTCATAGACTGCTTCAGCGACGAACCCAACGCCCATGACGAACAGGAGGGTACCCAGGATGGCACCGATTATCTTGTTGAGCTCGAACGAATCCATTG
Organism: Devosia sp.; assembly: GCA_036568845.1. Lineage (GTDB taxonomy): Bacteria > Pseudomonadota > Alphaproteobacteria > Rhizobiales > Devosiaceae > Devosia_A. Next base: position 8,713 of record DATCRS010000162.1, read on the forward strand.
CGGTCTCTTTGGCTTTTGCGCCGGGTATAAACGATTGACGCTGAGCTTCATAGTCTGCCCACCCCCAGCGTGCAACGGGGTTTCCGGCCCTTGCGACAATTCCGCAAAACGCCCGTCCTGCCGGCCTGATTGACTC
>DATCRS010000163.1:0-18677 GCA_036568845.1 Devosia sp.
CGCGTTCGATGAAGGCCATCTGCAGCCTGCCGCCGCCCAGCATCCAGACGTCGCCGTCGTCGAGGGCGCGGAGCTCCCGGATCAGTGCTTCGACGTCGGAGCGGACCTCGACACTGCCGAAGCTGGTATCGATCGGGTGCGAGGTAACGACGATGCAGCGCTGGTCCTTGTATGCCCAGGGGTGACCCTCGCGCCTGATCCAGTCATAGGTGGTGCGGCCCATGACGACGGTGCGGATGCGCTTGATGAAGAGGTTGTAGTCGAACTGCCCCAGTTCGACGTCCTTGCGCTCCATGAGCCAACGCAGCCCCTCGTCCTTGTCGGCGATGAAGCCGTCGAGGCTCGTGGCGATGTATCCGACGATGCGGGCCATCTTCTCGTCTCCGGTTTTGTGCTATGGCGGTGGCCTAAACCACAGGCGCGCGAGAAACTGTCAGCAGTGAAGTACTGCCTCATCGAGACCGCGATCGGCACGTTCGGGCTCGGCTGGACTGAGCAGGGGGTTGCTCGCGCCGCGCTGCCGGACAACCGAGCGGGTTCCGTCGGACAGTGGATGGCGCGGTTCGGCACCCAGTCGACGGTGCCGGCGGGCGAGATCGCCGAGCTGGTCGCCGACATCCAGGCCTATGCCCGGGGCGAACAGGTGCAGTTCGACGAGGTTGAGCTGGACCTCGAGGGCCAGCCGGAGTTCCACCGCCGGGTCTACGACGACATTCTGAGACTCGGCTGGGGCGAGACCACCACCTATGGCGATATTGCGCGGCGGCTAGGCGACGTGGCGCTGTCGCGGGCGGTGGGGCAGGCGCTGGGCGCCAACCCGATCCCGCTCATCATCCCGTGCCACCGCGTGCTCGCCAGCAACGGCCGGGCAGGCGGATTTTCCGCACCCGGCGGGGTGAGCTCGAAGATGAAGATGCTGTCGCTCGAACGCGCCGCATCACCTGAAGGGCAGTTTTCCTTCGGGTTCTAGCTACTGCCCGCGCTTGAAGGTCTTGAGGTGGTCGAGTTCTTTGACCACACGGCTGGCGATGGTTTCGACCGGGTCGACGACTGAGACCGTGAGGACGTTTTCGTCCGGCTGAGGCACTTCGAGCGTGGCGAACTGGCTGTCGAGGAGGCTGGCCGGCATGTATTCGTGCTGGCGCGCCTCGATGCGCTTGCGGATGACGTCCTCGGTCCCCTCGAGGAAGACGAAGAGGATGGGTTCGCCGGCTTTTTCAGTGAGGTATTCGCGGTAGGCGCGCTTCAGCGCCGAGCAGGCGCCGACGGCGGAACCCTTCTGGCTTGCCGCGTCCTTGAGCGCCGTTGCCAGTGTTTCCAACCAGGGCCAGCGGTCTTCGTCGGTCAGCGGAATCCCGTTGCGCATCTTCTCCTTGTTGGCGGGCGGGTGGTAGCCGTCGCCATCGAGGAAGGGCACGTGCAGTCGCCTGGCAATCGCCTGGCCGACGGTCGACTTGCCGCTCGACGAGACGCCCATGGCGATGATGATGCGGGCCGGCTCAGACCGTCGCGGTGAAGGCGCCGTCGACATAGAGAATGTGTCCGTTGACATAGAGAGAGGCGTCGGAAGCCAGAAAGATCGCGGCGCCGCCGAGCTCCGCCGGCTCGCCCCAGCGGCCCATGGGGGTGCGTGTTTCGACCCAGCTGTTGAACTCTTCGTTCTTGAGCAGGGCCTCGTTGAGCTCGGTGCGGATGTAGCCCGGCGCGATGCCGTTGATGTTGAGGCCGTGCTTGGCCCAGTCCACGGCCATGCCGCGGGTCAGGTTGGCGATGGCCGCCTTGCTCGCGGCGTAGGGCGCGATCGAAGGCCGCGCCAAATTGCTCATGATCGAGCAGATGTTGATGATCTTGCCGCGGCCACGGGGAATCATCCGCCGGGCCACCGCCTGTCCGACATAGAAGGCGGAATGGAGGTTGGTGCGGATCACCTGATCGAACTTGTCGGCCGGAAAGTCCTCGAGCGCCGAGCGGTGCTGCATGCCGGCATTGTTGACGAGGATGTCGATCGGCCCGACCTCGGCTTCGCACCACTCGATCGCGTCCTTGACGCTCTCCTCGCTGGTGACGTCGAAGGCCACGGCGCGAACCCGAGCGCCGCCTTCCGCGAGTTTTGCAGCCGCCTCGCCGAGCGCGACCTCGTCGCGGCCGTTGAGGATGACGTCGGCGCCGGCTCCCGCCAGCGCGCCCGCAATGCCGAAGCCTATGCCGCGGCTCGAACCGGTGACCAGCGCCCGCCGACCGGCGAGGCTGAACATCGACAAACTGTCCAAGATAGTCCCTCCCTTTGATCGGCGAACCCTAGAGCATTTCACCGTTTCCCTGAAACGGCGAAATGCTCCAGTTCGTTGTTTTGTCGCGCTTTCGAACCGGAAAGGTCTGCAACCTTTCCTGAAAGCGCTCCAGGGCAGTCGGGTGCGAAGGTAAGGGCAAAAACCCGATCCGGCGTACGGTTCGATGATGCCTTTTTTGGGGTGGCGCTCGCCGGTGCCGCGTGCCAGAAAAGCGCGCAGAACAAGCCATTAGTGGCGCGCGGAGGGTTCCTATGTCGACTGCGGATATCGGCCTTATCGGCCTTGCTGTGATGGGCTCCAACTTGGCCCTCAACATTGCCGAGAAGGGTTACACGATCGCCGTCCACAACCGAACCGCTTCCAAGATCGACGAGTTCATGGTCACGGCCAAGGAGCAGGGGCTCGACGGCAAGACCCTTCCCGAAGCCGATCTCGGCAAGTTCATCCAGTCGGTGAAGCGCCCGCGGTCGATCATCATCATGGTCAAGGCGGGCAAGCCGGTCGATGAGATGATCGAGCAGCTGCTGCCGCATCTGGAAGCCGGCGACGCCATCCTCGAATGCGGCAACTCGCTCTATACGGATACGCAGCGCCGTTTCGCCTATCTACAGCCCAAAGGCATCGGCTACCTCGGCATCGGCGTTTCCGGCGGAGAAGAGGGCGCCCGCCACGGCCCCTCCATCATGGTCGGCGGTGCCGAGCAGCAGTGGAAGAACGCGCAGCCGATCCTTGAAGCCATTTCGGCCAAATTCAATGGCGAACCGTGCTGCGCCTATCTGGGCGAAGGTGGCGCCGGCCATTTCGTGAAGACCATTCACAACGGCATCGAATATGGCGACATGCAGATGATTGCCGAGGTCTATGGCGTGATGCGCGACGGGCTCGGGATGAACCCGGTCGCCGCCTCGGAAGTGTTCAAGGAGTGGAACAAGGGGCCGCTCAACTCTTACCTCATCGAGATCACCGGCCACGTGCTGGCCGCAGTGGAGCCTAAGACCGGCAAGCCGCTGGTCGAGCTCATTCTCGACAAGGCCGGCCAGAAGGGTACCGGCGTGTGGTCGGCCATCGCCGCACAGATGCTCGGCGTTCCGGCAACAGCCATCGAAGGCGCCGTCGCCGCCCGTTCGATCTCCTCGCGCAAGGAAGAACGCATCGCCGCCGAGCAGGTTTACGGCAAGCGGCAGGGTGGCAAGTCGAACGTTTCGCTGGGTGACCTCGAAAAGGCGCTGCTCGCCGGCAAGATCGTCTCCTATGCACAGGGTTTTGCGGTGATGCAGAAGGCCAGCGAGGAGAATGGCTGGAACCTGCCGCTCGCCACCATCGCCAAGATCTGGCGCGCCGGCTGCATCATCCGCTCGCGGTTCCTCGACCAGATGTCAGCGGCCTATGCCAAGGGTGGCGCGACGAACCTGCTGATGGTTCCCGACTTCGTCGCCATCATGAAGGATGCGCACAAGTCGCTGCGCACCGTGGTCGCGGCGGCGGCCATCGACGAGTTCCCGCTGATCTGCCTTTCGGCCTCACTCGCTTATTTCGACAGCTACCGACAGGCCCTGGGCACGGCCAATCTGACACAGGGGCAGCGCGATTTCTTCGGCGCGCACGGGTTCGAGCTCATCGATCGGCCGGGCGAACAGCACGGCAAATGGCCGTCGACGCTGGGGAACTGAGGCCGTCGGGCCGAGGCAGCCCCCCCGGCCCACTTCACTCGCCGGGCTGACGGATCGTCGGCCCCTGGGGCTCGGCCCCGTTCTCGACATGGGGCGCAGTCTGCTGCTGGCCGGGCTGGGCCGTTTCGTGCACGTGCGGCTTCTTGGCCACCGGCGGGCGGTGCATCAGGTCGAAGCGACGAACGGCATAGGTGAAGACTGCGGCGGCAACGACCACGAGAATGCCGGCGCCCAGAAATGGCGCGCCGGGGAAGTAGCCTTCGGTGCCGCGTGGCGGCTGGGTGAAATAGTTGAAGAGCTGAGTCGCCAGCAGAGGGCCGAGGATGGCCGCGAGCGAGTTGGTGGCGTTGATGGCGCCCTGCAGTTCGCCCTGGGCATCATCGGGCACATTGCGGCTCATCAGCGAGTTGATGGCCGGACCGGCGAGGCCAGCCAAAGACCCGAACACCAGGAAGGCGTAGAGTGGCACTTCGGAGTGAATGAGCGCCGTGCCGACGAAGGCAATGGCGGCGGCCAGCATGCCGAGCAGAACGGTGATCCATTCGCCCACGGCCTTCGTCACCGGGCCGATAAGAAAGGCCTGGCTCAGCGCAAAACCGACGCCGAAGGCGCCGAGGGCGATGCCGATCTGGGTCGAGGTGAAGCGCAGCACCTCGATGGTGAAGAAGTTCCAGACCGAAGGAAACGCCTGGCTGGCCAGGGTAAAGAGGCCGAGCGCCCCCAGCAGCCACAGCACGACCGGGTTCTTGGAAAGCGCCCACAAGGCGCCGAACGGGTTGGCGCGCTTGATGTTGAAGGGGCGGCGCTTGTCCGTAGCGAGGCTCTCGGGCAGCACGAAGAAGCCGAACAGCAGGTTCGCGCCGGCCAGCGCCGCGGCCGCGTAGAACGGCGCGCGCGGGCCGAGATTGCCGAGCAGGCCGCCGACCACCGGTCCGATGATGAAGCCCAGGCCGATCGCGGCACCGATGAGGCCGAAGCGCTGCGCGCGCTTCTCCTTGGGCGTGATGTCGGCGATGTAGGCAGTCGCCGTTGCCACCGAGGCACCGGAAATGCCGGCAATGGTGTGGCCGACAAAGAGCAGCACCAGCGAGTTGGCAAAGCCCATGATCGTGTAGTCGATGGTAAGGCCGGCCAGCGCCACGAGAATGATCGGTCGCCGGCCGAAGCGGTCCGACAGGTTGCCCAGCGCCGGTCCGAACAGGAACTGCATCAGCGAATAGGCGAAGACCAGGTAGCCGCCGATCACGGCTGCCTGCGGCACCGTGCCGCCGCTGATCTGGCCGATGAGCTCGGGCAGGACCGGCAGGATGATGCCGTAGCCCAGCATGTCGAGCAGGATGGTCGTGAGCACGCAGGCGAGGGTAAGGTTGGACTGCGGATTGACAGGCATGCGGGCCGTTGGCTTTCCAAAGTTGGGGCGCAATTGACACGGGCGCGCCGCTCAAGGCAAGCGCGTTGGGCTCAACTCGTCTTTCCGGCGGTGGTTGTTCGGGGCGGCGCGGCGATGGCCGGCTCCGGTGCGGGGTCGTAGCCGTAGAGCCAGCCGAGGCGCTTCAGATGCCCCAGTGGCCCCTGTGCCGCAATCACGGCATCGCGGGCAATGGTGAAGGGCCACTCGAGATGAAAGGCGAAGCCGTTCGAGCGTGAGAGTCTTGCGACCCGCTCGACCCGCGGCCGGCGCAGGGCCTCGTAGCGGGCGAAGGCGGACTCGGCTTCCGGCTCGGTCATCAGCAGGGGCGCCAGGATCGCCGCATCCTCGATGGCCATGACGGCGCCCTGAGCCTGAAACGGCAGCATCGCGTGTGCCGCATCGCCAATGAGCCCGATGCCGCCCTCATGCCAGCGCTGGGCCGAGACGGTCGACATGATCCAGTAGCCCCAGGCGCCTTCGGCCGCCTTGCGGATGGCTTCGAACTGCGGGCTCTTCAGCATCGCCCAGGGGAGCTTCGGCGCGTCCGGCGTCTTGCCGAAGGCGGTCTCCTCCTTCTCCCTGGCAAAGAGCGCGATGTTGATCCGGTTGCGGTAGGGCAACGGGTAGCAGACAGCGTGGTAGCCGGGGCCGAGCAGGAGAGAGGTACGATCGCCGGCGACGGCGCCCTTCAGCGCCTCGATCGGCAGTGTGGTCCGCCAGGCGACGTGGCCGGAATAGGTCGCCTTCTCGCCCATCAGAATATCGGTGCGCGTCTGCGAATTGACCCCATCGGCGCCGACGAAGGCGTGGGCCCTGGCGCTGCGCGACTTGCCGTCGGCCTCGTCGACGGTCACCGAGATGCCACGGGCGTGGCTGACGACGTCATAGGAGCGTACGCCGAACAGCATGTCGATATTGGCGAAGCGTTTGCAGGCCCGGTACAGCACGTCGACGAGATCGGCCCGGTGCATCACGACGTAAGGCGCGCCGAAGCGCCGGGAGATTTCATCGCCCAGCTTCAGCGTCACCAGCGGTTTTTGTGCCCGGAACGGCACCACATCGATGCCGCGCGGCTCGAAGCTGCGTGCGTGCAGCGCCTTGTCGAGACCGAGCTGGTTGAGTGCCTTGCGGGCATTGGGGCTGATCTGCAGGCCCGCGCCGACCTCCTGGACCTGCTTGTTGCGCTCGAGCACCACCACATGCGCGCCGAACTTGGCGAGCGCCAAGGCGAGCGTCAGGCCGGCGATGCCGGCGCCGGCAACGTAGATGGTGCGGCCGGTGCCCGACATGGCCGGGCGCCGCCCTTAGGCGGCTTCCGACTGGTAGACGGCCGAGAGCGGCTGCGAGGTACCGGGGGCCAGCTGCGGGTTGAAGACGTAGAGCGTCGAGCAGTAGGAGCAGACAATCTCGTTGTCCTTGCCCATGTCGAGATAGATGTGCGGATGATCGAAGGGCGGCAGCGCTCCGATGCACTGGAACTCCTTGGAGCCGACCTCGATGCGGGCGAGCCCTTCGGTGTTGTGGAAGTGCGGGGTGCTGGTGTGCGCCATGATCGAACCTGAAGCCGGTCTTTGAGTTGGCCGGACCATAGCGAAGCGGCCCTGCAATTGGAAGGCTTGGAACACGCCTCCCCGCAGTGCTAGACGAGCGCCATGCCAAGCTTTCTCTCAGACGGAATTGCCATCGCCTACGAAGTCCACGGCGAGGGGCGGCCCATCCTCTGCATTCACGGCTTCGGGTCGTCCGGCAAGGTGAACTGGATCGACACCGGCTGGGTCAAGACGCTGAACGAAGCCGGCTACCGGGCCGTTACCTTCGACAATCGCGGGCATGGCGCCTCGCGCAAGCTCTACGACACCAAGCTCTACTTCGCCCATGACATGGCCCAAGACGCGGCGAACCTGCTGCATCACCTCGGCATCGCCCGCGCGCCGGTGCTCGGCTACTCGATGGGTGCGCGGATCGCGGCGTTTCTCGCGCTCAGGCATCCCGAGATGGTTGTGGCATCGGTCTGGGGCGGCATGGGGCTCAACCTCATCACCGGGCTGGAGGATTCCGAGACGATCATCACGGCGCTGACGGCCGAGTCGCTCGACCAGGTGACCAGCCGCATCGGCCGGCAGTTCCGTATCTTCGCCGACCACAACAAGGCGGACCGGGCGGCGCTTGCGGCCTGCATGGTCTCGTCGCGCGAGCCGATGAGCGAGGACGAGGTGCGGCGTATCTCGGGCCCGGTGCTGGTGGCGACCGGCTCCGATGACGACATGGCGGGACCTGCAGATGCACTCGCGGCACTGTTGCCGCAGGGTGAAGCCTTCACCATCGAGCGGCGGGACCACATGCGGGCGACCGGCGATCCGCAGTTCAAGCGCGCCGCGCTCGCGTTCCTGGATCGTCACCTCTAGCGACCGTCACTCCCCCTTCAGGGAAAAATGAACCAAATATCGCCTCGGGGCTTGGTTCTTGAGAACGCGATGCTTTAATATCGGTAGGCTACGATGGAGTTGGACATGGGCGGCACACCCAAGAAGGCATCGCACCTGCAGAGCGTCGATCCGGTCTGGGACAGCATTGTCACGGACGCGCGATCCGTTCTGTCCCAGGAGCCTTCGCTCTCGACCCTCCTGGTCTCGTCGGTGCTCAACCACGAGAGCTTCGAGGATGCCCTCGCACATCGTATCGCTGAGCGGCTCGATCATTCGGACGTTTCCGCCGACCTCATCCGTCAGGCCTTCATGGACGCGCTCGAGGCGCGCCCCGAGATCGGGCAGGAATCCCGCGTCGACCTCGCTGCTACCTTCGAGCGCGATCCGGCCTGCCACAAGATTCTCGACGCCTTCCTCTACTTCAAGGGGTTCCAGGCGATCCAGACGCACCGCTTCGCGCACCAGCTCTGGAGCATGGGCCGCAAGGATTTTGCGCTCTACCTGCAGAGCCGCTCGAGCCAGGTGTTCCAGGTCGACATCAATCCGGCCGCACGGATTGGCAAGGGCATCATGCTGGACCACGCCACCGGCTTTGTGGTCGGGGAGACGGCGGTGATCGGCGACGATGTCTCCATCCTGCAGGGCGTGACGCTCGGCGGCACAGGCAAGGCCGAGGAAGACCGTCATCCCAAGATCGGCAATGGCGTCTTGATCGGGGCAGGGGCGATCGTGCTCGGCAACATCAAGGTGGGCGATTGCGCCCGGGTTGGCGCCGGTTCGGTGGTGGTCAAGGAAGTGCCGTCGGGCGTGACCGTCGCCGGCGTTCCGGCCAAGATCATCGGCGAGGCCGGTTGTGCCCGGCCGGCCACGGTGATGGACCATGTCGTCCTGGTCCACGACCTCACCGGCTGAGTTCGGCCGCGCCGCATTTTCGCCCTCAGGACCGGGGAAAAGCGCCGGCCGGGATTGCCCGAGGGGCGCGGATGCCTATGGTGGCGATCCCAAACGACAATAGGAGCGGCAATTGAACCACCCCGAAATCATCAAGCTCCAGAGATTCCTGCAGCAGAAGTTCGGCAACCGTCACATCGATGTGCGCCCGCGGAACAAGCAGAACGATTCCGTCGAGGTCTATCTAGGTGAGGAGTTCCTCGGCCTGATCTATTCCGACGATGAGGACGGCGAGCGGTCCTACAATTTCCAGATGGCGATCCTCGACGTCGATCTCGACGACGTGAACTAGATCCCGATCCTGGCGAGCGCGGTCCGCATCTCCGCGTCGAAGCGCTTCCAGTTCTCCAGCACATCTTCACTGAAGGCATAGATCGCCGCCAGCCCGGGCCCGAGATGGACGGCGCGCAGGCAGCGCGCACTCGTGCCGTCCGCTACCGGCGCGGCGCACTTGGCAACGAACGGATCGGCCGAGAGCGGGTCGTACCAGACCGTTTCGCCGGCATATCCCTCGGCGTTCTTCAACGGCTTGCCGATCAGCCCCACGGGGCCATTGCCGCGTTCGGTGGCCTGGAACTGGTGCAGGTAGACGCCGTCGAGCAGCCGCGAGCTCGGGCGCACGCGACTGCGCGGCATCAGCGTCACCTCGATCGGGACCGCTGTCGCGTCAGGTCCGAGCGGCAACATCAGCTGCAGGTCGATCTGCTTGGCGAAGCCTTCCACACGCTGTTCGGAATAGCGAAACCAGGCGAGCGGGATCTCGAGATCCTTGCCGCCGATGGTGCGCGTCAGGGTGGCGTCTTCTTCGCCATCGCGAACCGCCCCGTTGTGGCCCGCAGCATCGATGGCATAGGCCAGCGCAACCGCCCCCAAGGCGACCAGGGCCAGGATGCTGGCCAGGTTGAAGCCCACTGAGTGCCGGTCGCGCGCCGCGCTGGAGATGGCCATGTGGGAATTAACCAGAACTTCCGAGACGAGGTGACAGCCGATAGGGCGCCGCATATGCTTAATGAAGGGTTAATTTTCGGTCGCGTGGTCACGCGGCGTGAGGGTCTGGCGAATGCTGCGCGAACTGATGCTGGCAGGAATGATCATGGCGGTCGGGCTCTCGGTCGCCGGGGCAGGGACGCATCTCTATCAGTGGCTGGCGGCTCAGCAGGCGGCGCTGCGCTATGACGGCAAGACTCTGATCCGCAGCTTTGGGCTGCTTGCAGTGAGCTTTTTCTGCGGCCCCTACATCATCCTGCAGATGGGCTGGCGCCAGGAAGCCGACGGCACCATCACGCTGGGCTCGGCGCTGCTGGCTGCTTTCGTGGCCTTCGGCTGGAGCTTCATCACCGGGCTTTTGGTGATGGGAACCTATTTCGCCATCGTCACCTAGGGAATGCTCTGGGGGGAGCAGAAAGGCCGGCCTCCCTTCGGAGGCCGGCCTTTCACGTTTCGGATCGCGCCGGCTCAGTTCTGGGCGACGACGGTGACGCGTTTGTCGAGAATGTCGACCCACTCGCCGGCATTGTCTTGGCTCTGCCGCTTGACGAATTGGTACGGCGTTTCATTCCAGACGCGGATCGTGCCGTCCTGGTTGTCGAGGACGAGATCGCCGCGATCGGTGCGGACCATCAGCACGGCGTGGCCGTCGCCGCTCTGCTGGCGGACCACCGCAATGAGCAGCGTGCTGGCGTCCCAACCGTCCTCGATCAGCGCCCGGCGCTTGGCCAGCACATAGTCCTCGCAGTCGCCGAAGCCGTTCGGATAGGTCCAGAGCTCCTCGACCTGGTAGAGGTCCTCGTCGGTCACCGGCACGATCGCCTGGTTCATCATGGCATTGACGTTGACCAGGGTGCGCCAGCGCGCCTCGGTCAGCTGTTCGACGTCGACGACGCGTCCGTTGCTGCCGCATTCGTTGCGGTGCGACTTGCAGAACTCGGAGTGTCCGATCGGAATGCTGGTCCGGCCCGCGGTCTGCGCGAAGGCGGGGTTGGAAAGGTCGACCGAGGCCGCCGCCGCAGGAAACACGGAAAACAGTGCGATCAGCGCGATCGCGGCCACTTCTGTGGCGAAGTTCTTCTTGCTTGGCATCTTCTTGAGCCCCCTGATGGGCTGAAGATGCCGGGCCGCAATTGCCCCGCTCCGAAAACTGCCAGCTAGTTTTTATGTGTGTTTTATGGGGTTGGGTTAGGCATTGTTAAGCACCGACGTCTGGCAAATGTCATGACAAATGACTATGCTCCTCCGGGTGAGGGAAATGGAAGTCAGTGAGGTCGAATGGGACGAGGGAAATTGGCCGAAGTGTGCCAAACACGGCGTCTCGAAAGAGGAAGTAGAGTGGCTCCTGCTCGATTCCGATCCGGTGATCCTTCCCGACCGTACCGGGAGCGCCTCGGAAGTGCGGTACAACGCCGTAGGCAGAACCAGACAAGGACGAGCGTTGTTCGTCGTATTCACAGTCCGCGAGCACGACGGCATCCCGTATTTTCGACCCATTTCGGCCCGCTACATGCACGCCAAGGAGATCGCCAACTATGAGCGACAAAAAGCCACTTAAGCAGTTCCCCACCTTCAAGACCGACGAGGAGGCGGAGCGGTTCGTGGAGGAGGCCGATCTCTCCGAGTATGACTTCTCGGGCTTCAGGCCTATGCGCTACGAGTTTCAGACCAAGAGCGCAAACATGAGCATGCGAGTCCCGCCGCAACTGCTCGCTGAGATAAAGGCAGCCGCATCAAAGGAGGGGATCCCGTATCAACGCCTGGTGCGGCAGTTGCTTGAAGAGGCGCTCGCAGCTCGCCGCGCGCCTCGCAAGAAGGCTGGCTAGTTCATCCGCAGGTTCTGCTGGACGACGTTGAGCATTTCCTGGGCTGAGGCGAACTCGACGGCCACGCCGTCCTGGAAATGACGAACCACGCGTGCGCGCATGCGGCCCAGTGTCACCGGGGTGCCCATGGCCGGGCGTACGGCGAGCTCGATGGCCGCACCCGAAAGCGAGATGTCGATGATCTTGCAATTGTAGCGCCGGCCGTCGTCGAGCACGACGGTCGAGTGCCGGTTGTCGGGAACTACCCGCTCGTGCCGGCGATCCTCGGGCAGGTTCAGGAGGTCCTTGTTGGCGAGCCAGGTGAGCTGCGCCGCCATCTTGTCGCGCTTCCGCGGGCTGGCGACCACATCCATGCAGAAGCCGCCCTCGCTCAGCGCGATGATGCTGCCCTCGATGCGGCCGATCAGGTCGAGATAGGCGATGACCTTCTCGCCCACCTGACCGGAAATGGGGGCGATCACCACCGCATCGCCGGGCGACATCTCCAGCACCTGGCATGGGAACTCGCGACGATCCTGCAGCATGTACCGGCCGAGTACCGATACCTTCACCCGTTGGAAGCGCGACGACGGCGCAAAACTGCGCGGACGAACGAGGCGCTCAGAGGCGGGATCGTCGGTGATCATTGGAAGTGCCGGACCCAGTCGAAATGCTGTTCCCTAGCACGCTACCCAGTCTTGGTTAATTGAACGTGAGGTTCCCGGCTAAGACTGGACCAAAGTCCGTATTCTTATGAGCGCCCGCCGTCGATGACCGCAAGGTGGGCGTAGCGCCGGGCAGAACGACCATAAACCGTGGCCTGCATAGGCACCGGGACCGGATGCTCACCGCCGGCATAAACCGCTTCCTGCGGGACCGATGCAGCAATGTCGCGGGCGATATCGTCCATCGACACGTCGTCGGGCCAGATGAGTCGAAGGCCGGTGATGCGCTGCTCCATGATCGGCTGGACACCGAACCAATAGGGCTCCTCGATTGCCGTCATGGCGCCGAGCAGACGCAAGCCGGTCGAGCCGTTGTGGCGGACGGGGAGGAGAATGGTCTCCATCTGCACCTTGGTGTGGATGGCGGTGGTGCCCTGGAAGCTGATGAGGGCGACGGCATGGTCCTCGGTGACGGCGCGGATCAAGGTGTCCATCGCCTCGCGGTCACGCTGGTGCCAGAGCCGAGTGAACGACCGGCCCTTCAGTTCGCGCGCATAGGCGGCACAGATATGCGAGCCGGCCAGGCGGAAATCGAACTCGTTCTGCTCGTTGAGCTCGAGGATGAACGTGTTGGCAAGCGCGCCACGGATGCGAGTCGGGTCGATGTCGCGGCGGTCGGGAGCGGAGCGCGAGCCACGCAGCGAATTCCAGTAGTCGTAGAGCGTTTTTGTGCTCGTTTTTTGCATCAGACGCGTTTCCCAAGCCCGGGCCAGCGCCCTACATATGGGTCGCCCGCCGCCACCGGCACACTGGCAAAACGGCGCGCCGAAATCGCCTTTAAACAATCCTTAAGGTTAACGCGGCAGGGCCCGTGTGGATAATTGAGTGGAAGCTGGCCGGCAAACGGCCGTACGAAAGGCGTCAATGAGCCAGGATCAAAAAACACAGGAATCACAAGGGGAGGGGAGGCGTGAACCCATCCTCAACCTGCCCGGACCGGTCCTGCTGCTGATCGCCGCCATGGTGGCCGTTCATCTTGCGAAAACCTTCGTTCTTAACGAAGAAGGACAGGTCAACCTGCTGATCTGGTTCGCCTTCGTGCCATTTCGGATCGTCGATCCGACGGGCGAACTCGGCGGCTTCTGGCCGCTGCTCTGGACGCCCGTGACGCACGCCTTCTTGCACGGCGGCTGGGAGCATCTGATCTTCAACACCGCCTGGCTGGCGATATTCGGCACGCCGGTCGTCCATCGATATGGTGCGGTGCCGTTCTTCATCATCTTCCTTGTCTCGGCGATCGTCGGCGCGCTGGCTTATGCCGCTTATGCGCTCAGTGTCGGTGAGCTCGGATTCCTGCTCGGTGCGTCCGGCGGCGTGGCCGGACTCACCGGTGCGGCAGTGCGCTTCATGTTCCAGCCGGTGATCATGGCGCGACATCCCGAGACCGGCGAGCCGATTCCGCTTGGCCGACGCCTCGCCACGCTTCCTGAGCTGATGGCCCGGCCGCAGCCGCGCTTCTTCATCCTCATTTGGGTGATTCTCAACGCGGTGATGCCACTGCTCCCGATTGCAGACGCACAGATCGCCTGGCACTCGCATCTGGGCGGCTTCTTCACGGGCCTCTTCATCGTTCCCCTGTTCGAGAGGCGGAAATGACCGAGACCGAGCGGATCACGGCGCTCGAGGAGCGCGTCGCCTACCAGGACCGCACCATCGAGGAGCTCAACGAGACGGTTCTGGCGCTGTGGAAGGAGATCGACAGCCTCAAGCGGCAGCTCGGGCGGCTCGGTGACGAGCTCAGCCGGGTCGCGGCGGATGTGCCCGAAGCGCCGGAGCCGCCCCCGCCGCACTACTGAGTGCGATAGACGACCTTCGGGTCGAAGAGTCTTGGTTCGCCGGTGTCAACCAGCGCACCGTCTTCCACGCGACGGTAAAAGCAGCTCTTGCGGCCAGTGTGACAGGCAGCGCCACGGCCGGTCTGCTCGACGACGAACAGAATGGCGTCCTGGTCGCAGTCGACGCGGACCTCCAGCACTTTCTGGACCTCGCCGGAGGTCTCGCCCTTCTTCCAGATCGCCTTGCGGGAGCGGGAATAGTAGTGCGCCTCGCCGGTCGACAGCGTCAGGTCGAGGGCTTCGGCGTTCATGTGCGCCAGCATCAGCACGTCCCTGCTGCCTGCCTCGATGGCGATTGCGGTCAGCAGACCGTGCGCGTCGAATTTCGGGGCAAGGATGCTGCCTTCCTCGATCTCGTCGTGGGTCAGGGTCTTGGGGTCGGTGAAGGAAATGCTCATGGGGCGGCAGTAGCACCGCCCCGTAAGCGCGTCAAAAGCTTCAGTCCTTAAGCTTGACCCATATTTCCACCGTACCAAGGCCGGTCGCAGGCTCGAAGTCCGGGCCGTAGTACTCGACGAAGCTGAACCAGGCTGTATCCGGTTCCCGGCCCAGTGCAGGGAGGCCCGTTTCGTAGACGGCGCCGCAAGTTTCACGGATGGCCGATATATGTCCTTGGTGTGTGAAGCAGGCATAGGTGCCGGCAGGCAGCGTCATGGTGGTGAGCCCGGGCAGGGGTTCGGCCCCGGCGGGCAGCGGCGCGGCGGCGAAGTAGTCGAAACCGTCACTTTCGTCGGTCATCCGGCCGGTAACGCCGAATGCTGGACCCGGGGTACCGCGTTCCATTTCCGGGATGTACGGGCCGAAGCGCTGCCAGAGGTGCGGAATGGTGTCCATGGTCTTGAAGGTGAAATGGCTCATCAGACCCGCGATCGGCTGAGCGCCGCGGCTGTCGATGCGGGGCGGAGCGAGTACAGTGTGTTGGGTAGGAGACATGCGAAGAGGCTCCACGAGTTCGAGTTGTTCGAGCGAGCGCCGCCGCCTGACCTCATCGGGGGTGACGCCGAAGAGGTCGCGAAAGGCGCGGGTGAATGCCTCATGCGAGCCGTATCCTGCGTCGAACGCCACCTCGAGAATGTCCGGCGCTCCGGCGGCGAGCTTGCGCGCCGCCTCCGTCAGGCAGCGGCCCCTGACATAGCTCGAGAGCTGTCGCCCAGTGGCGACGGGAAAGGAGCGGGACAGGTGCGAGCGGGAGATGCCGGCATGCTCGGCCATGGCATCGAGCGACAGCGTCGGATCCCCGATCCGGGATTCGATCAGCCAGACGGTCTTGGCGACAGCAGACATGGGCGCCTCCCTGCAAGAAGCGCCCAGTCTATGACATAGCCGGAAAAAGGCGACTTGATCGCCGTTGCTACCGCCGGTTGACCATCGCGAAGAAGCGGTCCTGCTCGTTGCGGTCCTCGGCGAAGACGCCGGTGAAACGGTGCGTGATGGTCGTCGCGCCATGCGCACGCACACCACGCATCGACATGCACATGTGCTCGGCTTCCAGCATCACCGCGGCGCCGCGTGGATTGAGGTGATCGTTGATGGCGTCGATGATCTGCGCCGTAAGGTTCTCCTGCACCTGAAGACGGCGCGAGAACACTTCGACCAGCCGGGCAAGCTTGGAGAGGCCCACGACGCCGTCATGTGGCAGGTAGGCGATATGCGCCTTACCGACGAACGGCACCATGTGGTGTTCGCAGTGGCTCGAGAAGGGGATGTCCTTGACCAACACGATATCGTCGTAGCCGCCGACTTCCTTGAAGGTTTTCTCGAGGACTTCCTTGGGATCCTGCCTGTAGCCGGCAAAGAACTCGCCAAAGGCCTTGGTCACGCGGTGCGGCGTGTCGAGCAGACCCTCGCGGGTTGGATCGTCTCCGGCCCAGGCGATGAGCGTACGAACGGCCTCCATCGCTTCTTCGTGCGAGGGCCGATAAGGCACAGACGGTTTGGCGGCCGGCGCGGCCTGGATCTTGAGACTGGCGTCCATTGCTCTGTTTTCCCCGGTTGCCCAGCGTTCGACGCATCGGGGCATCGAAAAGTTTCGTCCGCGGCGGCAAAAAAGTCTGAGCCACTGACATAAGGGCTGCTGCCAACTATATAAGTCGCTGGCGGAATGTCTCAAGAAACAGATTTGTGCCGATCATGGAACTGAGCGATCTCTATTCCGATAGGATCCTCGAAATCGCAGGGAATCAACCAATCCCCGGCCGGCTCGCCGATCCGGACGCATCGGCGCGCAAGGTGAGCCGCATCTGCGGCTCCACCATCGAGGTCGACGTCAAGGTCAGAGACGGCGTCATCGTCGGCTACGGCCACGAGATTTCGGCCTGCGCCCTGGGGCAGACGTCTGCGGCCATCGTCGCGACCCACATCGTCGGCACGCCGGCCGAGGAGTTTCGCGAAGTTCGCCGCCAGATGACCGAGATGCTGAAAGCCGACGGCAGGCCCCCGACCGGCAAGTGGGAAGATCTCAAATATCTCGAACCGGTGCGCGAATACCGGCCCCGGCACGCCTCCACGCTGCTCGTCTTCGATGCCGTCGCAGAGGCCCTGGACAAGGCCGAGGGCATGGCGGGATGAACCGGTTCGTCCGCGGTTTCTGGACCGTGGTGGATTTCCCTTTCAGGGTGCTGAGCTACGTCCTCATCCAGGGCTACCGCTACAGCCTCTCGATGTTCATGGGCCGCAACTGCCGGCATGCGCCGACCTGCTCGGAGTTCACCCGCGACGCCATCTGGCGGCATGGCTTCTGGCCCGGAGGCTGGATGGGCCTGGCACGTATCGTCCGCTGCCGGCCCGGCGGCACGCATGGATTCGATCCGGTGCCCGAAGTCATCCCCGGCGATGCACGTTGGTATATGCCTTGGCGCTACGGGCGCTGGAAATAGCACAAAGTTGCGCCATCATGCCCTTGAATTAGGCAGCATTTTCGGCTTCAACACCGGCCTCTTCTCTGGGGCTCCGTCTTGCGCCACCTGCTTGCCTTCCTGCACCGCCACGAGCCGCGCGGGCAGACCCTTTCGCACCTGAAATCGGCGCTTGGCGCCATCGTCGCCATGACGATCGTGGGCGGCGTTGCAGCGCTCACCGGATTGCCGCTGCTGCTGGCGCCGTTCGGAGCATCCGCGGTGCTGCTCTTCGGGCAGGCCCACAGTCCGTTCAGTCAGCCGGTCAATGTCTGCGGTGGCTACCTGGTCGCGGCCGGCATCAGCATCGTGGTCCTTGCTCTGCTCCCGGCGGCCTGGTGGGTGGCAACGATCGCGGTGGGCCTCGTCATCGCGGCGATGCTGCTGCTGCGCATCACTCACCCACCAGCTGGCGCCGTGCCGCTGGTTGCGTTCACGGCGGACATGACTCCCGAGACGCTGTTCTTCACGGTGGCTGCCGGCGCCATCTGCCTCGTTGCCATTGCCGTCATCCATCATTGGCTACCGCCCCGCGTCGTCTATCCGCGACCGATAGAAGAGCGGCAATAACGGCAGCAGTCCTGCCTTATTTCGTCCCGGTTTTTTCCCGTTTTCGGCCCGGGAAGGCCCCACTCAGTCCCAATCGTCCGTGTTTACGGGCAGTCGTTGCGCCGTGTGCAACGCAACGTAGTCAGACTAAAGCGGGGCCTAATTGCAGTCTTGGATCTTGCCCGGGCGGGTTTTCCTGCCCGCTCTCGTGTGTGCATTCTCTATGCTTCCCATCAATTCGGCATTTGCCTTCAATCCCGACCTTCCGAGGATCGGCGTGGGTGCCAAGCCGCAGCTCTCCGCCAAGGCGGAGCTGACAGGCAAGCTTAGCGCCTCCGAGCGCAAAGTACCCGACCGTGAAGTTGCTTGCCTAGCCGACGCCATCTACTTCGAGGCGCGCGGCGAGTCCGTGAAGGGGCAGGAAGCGGTGGCGCAGGTGATCATCAACCGGACCACGACGGGCTACTACCCCAAGACCATCTGCGGCGTGGTCTACCAGAACCGCGACAAGCGCAATGCCTGCCAGTTCTCCTTTGCCTGCGACGGCAAGGCCGAGGTCAAGAGCGAGGCGAAGGCCTGGCGACGGGCCAAGCGCATCGCCCGCGAAATGACCTCGGGCGAAAAGCAGGTCGCCGCGCTGGAGACCGCCACACACTATCACGCCACCTATGTGAAGCCGCGCTGGGCCAGGAAGATGAAGCGGCTCTCCAAGATCGGCAGCCACATCTTCTACCACGAGGACCGCTAGCCGCCGGCCTTTCGCTCGGGTGACATGCGACAGGGCGGCATGCTAGAGACCCGCCCTGCTTTGCGACAACCGCAAGGCCGCAACTCATTGGAGATGAAAATGATCAAGGTGACGTTCCCCGACGGTGCAGTACGCGACTACGCGCGTGGCACCACCGGGACCACCGTGGTCGAGGGCATCTCCCCAAGCCTCGCCAAGAAGACGGTGGCGATGAAGTGGAACGGGGTCCTCACGGACCTCGCCGACCCGCTCGAAGAGGATGGCAGGATCGAGTTCGTCATGCGCGACAG
This sequence comes from Devosia sp., assembly GCA_036568845.1. GTDB lineage: Bacteria > Pseudomonadota > Alphaproteobacteria > Rhizobiales > Devosiaceae > Devosia_A. The sequence goes on from DATCRS010000163.1 coordinate 18,583, forward strand.
TGCCGACGGGCTCGGACTCATCCGTCACGACGCGGCGCATGTCCTCGCCGAGGCGGTGCAGGAACTGTGGCCCAAGACGCAGGTCACGATCGGCC
>DATCRS010000164.1:0-8848 GCA_036568845.1 Devosia sp.
CCATGGAGGTGCGGCCGGTGAACACGCGCACGTCGGTGACCGGGAAGCGGATGCACTGGCCGCCCGCCGAGGTGAGCAGCACGTCGTCCTTCTCGGTGCAGATCGCGACGTCGACAATCCCCTCGCCCTCCGCGAGCTTCATCGCGATGATGCCGGAGCGGCGCACCTCGACGAAGTCGCTGAGCTTGTTGCGGCGGACCGTACCCTTGGTCGTCGCGAACATGATGTTCAGCTTCTCGCGCTCGGCATTGTCTTCGGGAAGCGTGATGATCGAGGTGATGCGCTCGTCGGCATCGATATTGATGACATTTACCATCGCCTTGCCGCGCGCCTGCGGCGCGGAAAGCGGCAGGCGCCAGACCTTTTGGGTGTAAGCCTTGCCCTTCGACGAGAAGAACAAGACTTCGTCGTGGGTGGAGGCGACGAACAGGCGTGTGACGAAATCCTCTTCGCGCGTCTGCATGCCGGCCCGGCCCTTGCCGCCGCGGCGCTGGGCGCGATAGGCCGAGAGCGGCACGCGCTTGATGTAGCCGAGATGCGACACGGTCACGACCATGTCCTCGCGCTGGATCAGGTCCTCGTCCTCGACCTCCGCCTCTTCCTCGGCGATCACGTTGCGGCGCGGCGTGGCGAACTGCTTGCGCACCTCGGCCAGCTCTTGCTTGATGATGCCCTGGATGCGGGCGCGCGAGCGCAGGATCTCAAGATAGTCGGCGATATCGGTGCCTAGGCCATTGAGCTCGTCGCCGATCTCGTCCCGGCCGAGCGCCGTGAGACGGGAGAGCGTCAGCGCCAGGATCGCACGCGCCTGCTCGTCGGAGAGCTTGAAGGTACCGTCAGCATTGATCTTGTGCCGCGGGTCGTCGATCAGCGCGATGAGCGGCGCCACGTCCTGCGCCGGCCAGTCGCGCTCCATCAGGCGTTCGCGGGCGGTGGTCGGATCGGGCGAGGTGCGGATAAGAGCGATGACCTCGTCCACATTCGCCACGGCCACGGCGAGGCCGACCAGCACGTGGGCGCGGTCGCGCGCCTTGTTGAGCAGGAACCGGGTGCGGCGGGTGACGACCTCCTCACGGAAATCGATGAACGCCGTCAGCATCGACTTGAGGCTCATGAGCTCCGGTTTGCCGCCGTTCAGCGCCACGAAGTTGCAGCCGAACGAATCCTGAAGCTGCGTGAAGCGGTAGAGCTGGTTGAGAACGACGTCGGGAACGGCGTCGCGCTTGAGCTCGATCACCACGCGCATGCCGTGACGGTCGGACTCGTCGCGAACGTCCGAGATGCCCTCGATGCGCTTTTCGCGCACCAGCTCGCCGATCTTTTCGATCATGGTGAGCTTGTTCACCTGGTACGGAATCTCGGTGACGATGAGTGCTTCGCGTTCCTTGCGGATTTCCTCGGTATGCACCTTGCCGCGAATGAGGATCGAGCCCCTGCCCGTCTCATAGGCCTGCCGAATGCCCGAACGACCCAGGATGATGCCGGCGGTGGGAAAGTCCGGGCCCGGCAGCACTTGCATCAGCTCTTCGGTGGTGACGTAGGGGTTGTCCATCGTCAGCAGCACCGCGTCAATCACCTCGCCCAGGTTGTGGGTCGGGATGTTCGTGGCCATGCCCACGGCTATGCCGCCGCCGCCATTGACGAGAAGGTTCGGGAACCGCGCCGGGAGGACAGTGGGTTCGCGCTCGGAAGCGTCGTAGTTGTCCTTGAAGTTGACCGTGTCCTTCTCGATGTCCTCGAGCAGCGAGCCGGTCACCTTTTCCATACGCACTTCGGTGTAGCGCATGGCGGCCGGCATATCGCCGTCCACCGAACCGAAATTACCCTGGCCATCGATCAGGGTCACGCGCAGCGAAAACTCCTGCGCCATCCGGACGAGCGAGAAATACACCGCATCGTTGGAGTGCGGGTGGTACTTGCCGATCACGTCGCCCACGACGCGGGCCGACTTGCGATAGGGCCGGTTCCACTCGTAGCCCTGCTCGTGCATCGAAAAGAGGATGCGCCGGTGCACCGGCTTCAGGCCGTCGCGCACATCCGGCAGCGCGCGGCTCACGATCACGCTCATGGCGTAGTCGAGATACGACTTGCGCATTTCGTCGGTGATCGAGACCGGAGCGATATCGGAGGGCGGTGGGGCTCCCGCCTGGTCTTCTGGCTTGTCTGTCACGCGAGTCTTTCCGAGGATGGCCCTGTTGGGCCGGGATTACTTGATTCCGGTGGCGGGTGCGACCCTGGGCGCGGCGCAGGCCCGGAAACCCACATGTTTCGGGCGTACAGCGCTGCAATGTCGCCGCATCGTGTCATTTGCGGGGCCGATGCCGCCGCGATTGACTACAAATCGCCACGCGCCGGCCTTTTCTCAAGGGCCCGCTAGACGCAAGGCCTCGCAAGCCTTAGTAATCCGCCGCAATTCGGGCCCGCCGGAGTAGAATCTTGACCACTGACGGTTTCGTGCAACGACTGGGCGAGCGCCTCTCGCGCGGCCATTCGATCGGCTTTGGCCTCGATCGGCTGGGCACCCTGACCCTCAAGTATCCACGCATCATCGCGGCTTTGCTCGTCGTGCTCAGTGTTATCGCCGTCTGGCAGATTCCCCGCGCCAGCGTGGATGGGGACCTGCTGCGCGTCTATGCCCATTCGGGTCAGGAATACGACGCCTACAAGCGCCTTGCCGACACTTTCGGCACCTTCGAGAACGACATCTACATCCTCGTCACCTCGCCCCGGCTCACCGATCCAGGGGTGATCGAGACCATCCGCGAGATGGCGCTCGACATCGGGCTCAATGAATATGCCGCCGGCACGCTGTCGCCATTCGCACTGCGCAAGCCGGACGGCAACGGCGGCACCGAACCGGCCGTGCCTGAGGGGATGGAAACGGAGGCGCAAGTCGCCACGGCCCTCACCGACCTGCAGCAGAACGACCCGATGATGCGCAACCTCATCAACCCGGACCTTTCCGGGGTGGTGATCATCCTCTTCCCCGACCCGGACCTGACCCGCGCCGCGGGTGGCACACAGGCGATGATCCAGTCGCTCAAGGAGATGGTCGCGGACTACCAGAGCGAGGACATCCAGGTCGAACTGACCGGTCCGCCCATCTGGACCGGCGAGATGCTGAACGCCGCAGTCGACGATCAGATCAAGTTCACGGTGTACGGTTTCGGCCTCGGGGCGCTCATTGCGCTCTTCAGCCTGCGCTCGTTCTGGGCCGCCTTGCTCGTCGCCGCGACGCCATTCGTATCGGTGCTCTGGACGATGGGCGTCGTCCTATTGATCTTCGGCTCGTTCTCGTTCCTCACCATCATCGTCACGACACTGGTGCTGGTGATCTGCTTTGCCGAGAGCCTGTTCTTCGTGTTCAACTGGCTCGCCTATTGGCGGGACGGAATGGACCCGAGGGCCGCGATCTCGCACACGCTGAGCCATGTCGGTCCGGCCGCGGCGCTCAGCCTACTTACGACGCTCATCGCCTTCGGTTCGCTCGGCTTCACGCCCGGCCAGGGAACGACTGAGTTCTCGATCGCCGGCGTCATTGCCTGTATCCTGGCCTTCGTCGGGATCATGTGCTTCCTGCCGCTTCTGCTGCACTTGGCGCTGAGACTGCGGTTCAAGGCGCCCAAGGCGCCGAACTTCGCACTGATGGCGCCGGTGCCGCTGTCGTGGTTCCTGGCGACTCACTTCGGCCGTACGGTTTCGATCGTGGGGATCACCGTTACCACGCTATTCGTCATCCCCTACTTCCTGATCCAGCCGCGCTTCTCGTTCGAAGACGTCATGGCCCAGGACTCCTCGGCGCTGACTGCGGCCGAGCAGATCGACGAGGGCGTCGGCGGCGTGGCTCCGCTCTATGTCCGCGTGCCGCTCAAGCAGGGTCTGGCGGATGTGGGGGACGAGGATTTTGCCCGCATCGAGAAGGTGCACGCCATCCTCGAGGACCACCTGGGTAAGAACAAGGTGATCTCGGCAGCGGCATTCCGGCACTATTCGGAGTCCGGCTTTACCCGGAACGAGATTTTCGACGCGGTCGGACCGTTCCTAAAAAAGCGCTTCGTCACCGACGACGGCACGCAGGCGCTGGTCACGGGCTTCATGCCGACGATCATTTCCTCCGATGAGCTCAAAAAGCTCGTCGACGGCGTCAGATCCGACCTCGATGCAGCCGGCTTCACCGATGCCGAAGTCGGTGGCTTCCGCATCCTGACCACGTTCGCAACCGACACGATCGTGCGGAACCTGCAATGGGCCCTGACCGGCAGCGTTATCGTCAACCTGGTGCTGATCGGCCTTGCCTTCGGCTCGTGGCGCATCGCCCTGGTGTCGGTGGTGCCCAACCTGTTCCCGATTCTGGGGACCGAGGCCTACCTTTGGTGGACCGGTGCCGGCCTGCAGCTGACCACGGTGCTCGCGCTGACGATCGCCTTCGGCATCGCCGTCGACGACACCATCCACTTCCTCTCCCACTATGTGGGGGCAAGACGCGAGCACGGCCTAAGCCATCAAGATGCGGTGAAGCGGACGCTGGAACGGATCGGTGGCGCTATCATTGCAACCACGATCATCTTGTGCGCCGGCACCGCAATCGTCGCGTTCTCCGAGCTGCCGCAGGTTGCTTTGTTTGGCTCACTATTTGTGATAGCCCTTGCGCTGGCGCTGTTGGGAGACCTCTTCATCCTGCCAGCATTGCTTGTCGCCGGGGGGCGATTCTTTCACCCGCTTGGAGGCATTAAGAAATGAAACTGTTCGGACCCCTGTCGCGTACTATCGCGCTCGCAGGTCTGTTCTCCGCTGCATTGTTTGCGTCCCCGGTCCTTGCTGCCAAGGCCGACGTGGATCTGCTGCATTCCTATCTCGGCAACTGGCGCGGCAAGGGTCAGTTGATCGGCGCTGAGCGCGAGACGGTGGTCTGCCGGCTGAGCCTGACGCCGGGCAACCAGGACAAGGTGAACTATGCCGGCCGCTGCTCGCTTGCCGGGACCAATCTCTCGGTCAACGGCACGCTCGCTTACAATGACTCGGCCAAGCGCTACGAAGCGGCCATGACGTCCAACGCCACCTTTACCGGCCTTGCGGTCGGCAAGAAGTCGGGCAACGGCGTCGTCTTCAACCTGCGCGAGCGCGGCGAAGACGAAGAAGGCAACGACATGACCATCACGGCCCAGATCGCGCTCAACAGCGGCAAGATCAACGTCGAGTTTAACGTCGTCTTCAACGAAACCGGCGACCAGCTCCGCGCCTCGGTGCCGTTCACCAAGTAGGCGGTTCTCGCTGATCCATTCCTTCTTCGGGCGGCCCAGTGCCGCCCGTTCCGTTCCGGCCGACGGTTAGCCGGCATGTCGCCGACGATGGCGACCCGGCGCGACGCCGCGAACACGCTTGAAGGCTTTGGCGAAGGCATACTCGTTGTCGTACCCAACCTGCCGGGCTACCCGGCCGATGCGCTCGCCGCCGGCAAGCAGATCAGCAGCAAGGCTCATGCGCCAGCGGGTGACGTAGCTCAGCGGCGGCTCGCCAACGGCGACAGCGAAGCGGCGGGCGAAGGCAGCCCGCGATAGTCCGGAACGGCGAGCGAGGCCATCCACCGTCCAGGGATGCGCCGGATTGTCGTGCACAGCCCATACCGCTGGCCCGACCACCGGATCCTGGAGCGCGCCGAACCAGCTCGAACCACTGGGTTGCTGCTGGCTCCCGATCCAGGCGCGGAGACCGTAGACGAAGAGCAGGTCGACAAGGCGGTCGACCAGCAATGCCGATCCCGCGCCTGGGTCCCGGGCTTCGGTCGTCAGCAGGCCGATCGAGGCAGCCACCTGGCCCTGTGGCTCGGGCCGGACATGGAGCATTTGCGGCAGCCCACGCAGCAACGGGTTCATGCCGTCCGCGGCGAAGGAATAAGAGCCGCAGAGCAGGCTGGTGCGGACGCCGTCGCCGCCGGTTGGCAGCGCCGTACGCTCGCCTGGCCTCAGATGCAGCACGCGGTCGTGGAACACCACGCCTGTTCCAGATTCGGTATCGCTGAGCACGTGGCCGGCCCCGTGCGGGAAGATCACCATGTCGCCCGCCAGCAACTCGATGGGCTCGCTTCCGTCGTCCAACCGCCCCCAACAGCGGCCGCTCGTGACGACGTGGAAACCGGCACGCTGTCCGAGATCGGCTCCGAACTGCAATCCCCAGGGAGCAGCAAGATCGATGCGCGAGGAAAGCGCGCTGCCCAGGTGAACGGCCTCTAGCACCTCGGTCAGGACATCAAAGCGAGAATCGAGACGTTCGAACATAACTCAGAGCCTTTTACGCATTCGTCGTCGCGACGATGTGTCCTATCTCCCCGGCAGTCAACAGCAGGAGCAAGACATGATCCGTTCAGCATTGGTGTTGGGAGCAACGGGCAAGAGTGGGCGGCGGCTGGTGCCGCAGTTGAAGGCGCGCGGACTGACGGTGCGCGCGGCAAGTCGCCAGCCAGGCGACGGCCATGTGCCGTTCGACTGGATGGATCCGAGCAGCTATCGGCCCGCGCTCCCCGGTATGGATGCCGTCTATCTGGTGACGCCCGCCGGGGTAGCCGACCCGAGCTCAATGGTCGACGCGCTGCTGGGCGAAGCGCGGACCGCGGGCGTGCGCCGCGTGGTCCTGGTCTCGTCCATGGGGGTCGAGTTTCCGGGCGAGCCAACTGACTCGGGCCGGCTGAAGGTCGAGCGTCTGGTGGCCGGCTCCGGCCTTGAATGGACCGTGTTGCGGCCGGGCGGCTTCAACCAGAATTTTTCCGAGGATTTCCTCTTGCCCGGCGTTCTCCACGGCGAAGTGGCAACGGCGACTGGTGAGGGCAAGGTTGGCTTCATCGACGCGGCGGACATCGCCGCGGTCGCGACCGCCACGCTCACTGAAGATGGCCATGCCGGGGCAATCTACACGCTGACCGGACCGGAGGCGCTGAGCTTTGCCGATGCCATTACCATCATCGGCGCAGCCGCAGGGCGACCGATCGGCCACCGCGAGATCACAGCCACCGACCTTACCGGCGTTCTCGCAGGTGCGGGCGTTCCGGCTGACTACGCGGCCATCGTGGTGCGGGATCAACTCGCGATCCGCGACGGATACGGCGCCCGGCTCACCGACACGGTCGCAATGATAACCGGTCGTCCCCCGATCCGGTTTGCCGAATATGCCGCCAAGGCAGCACCCGTCTGGGCCGCGGCCAAAGTGCCTGCCTGACACTGCACCCCTACCCGTTCTGCCGGGCGGCCTCGTGCCGCCCGTTTGCTTTCGGGAACATTCTCCAACGGCCGGCATCCAATGCTGCAGCGATCGGGCGGAAACCGCCGACGCCGCAAAGGAAATCGGAAATGATCAGACGCACCCTCATGGCCGGGCTTTTCGGGCTCCTCCTCACCGGCGGCGCCCTCGCCCAGGACGCCAAGCCGACGGACCCGCAGATCGCCCACATCGCCTATACCGCCGGTCAGCTCGACGTCGCAGCGGCCGAGCAGGCGCTCGGGAAGAGCAAGAACCAGGAGGTGCTGGACTTCGCCAACCTGATGAAGCGCGACCATGCCGCGGTGAACGAGCAGGCGCTGGCCTTGGTGGAAAAGCTCGGCGTCACACCTGAAGACAATCCGATCAGCCAGGCGCTGTCCACGCAGGCCGCCGACAAGCTCGCCGAGCTCGACAAGCTCGACGGCGGTGCCTTCGACGCGGCCTATGTCGCCAATGAGGTTGCTTATCACCATGCGGTCAACGAGGCGCTACGCACCACCCTCATCCCGTCGGCGCAGAATGCCGAGCTCAAGGCGCTGCTGGAGACCGGCCTGACGCTCTTTACCGAGCACGAGCAGCATGCCCAGCATTTGGCCGCAACGGTGAAGTGATGCATCGCACACTCTCCGCCATCTCTCTCCTGGCTGTGCTTTTGGGCGCAGTCCTCCCAGCCGGCGCCGGGGCCGCCGAGTATGTGGTGGTGATCGAAAAGATGAAGTTCGGGCCGCTGCCCGACACGCCTCGCGTCGGCGACACCATTGTCTGGCAGAACAATGATATCTTCCGGCACACCGCAACGGCGACAGACAAGAGTTTCGACATCGACCTGCCGCCCAAATCGAAGGCGAGCATGACCTTGTCGACCGCAGGCAACATAGCATTTCTGTGCCGGTTCCACCCGGGCATGAAGGGCGTACTGGAGGTGGCACCATGATTTCGGGAGCGAGCACCCACCTGCGCCGTTATACCGATCTCACCCACCTGGACGATGTTCGGCTTGTGGAGTTCGCCCGGCAGGGTGACGAGGAGGCGATCCGTCAGTTGATCAAGCGGCACAACCAGCTGCTGTTTCGCACTGCGCGCTCAGTCCTGCGCGACGACGGCGAGGCCGAGGACGTGGTGCAGGCCGGCTATGTGAAGGCCTTCACCCACATTGCCAGCTTCCGTGGCGAGGCGCAGTTCTCGACCTGGCTCACCCGCATCGTTCTCAACGAGGCGCTGAGCCGAGCGCGGCGGCTGCGGCCGACAACGGACCTCGATGCATTGGAGCTCGGCACGGTCAGGGCGAGTGCCGAAATCATCCAGTTCCCCACCCTCACCCCGCCAGCCGATCCGGAGAACGAGATGTCGCGTGCCGAAGTCCGGGCGATCCTGGAGCGCGCCGTAGACGAGTTGCCGCGGACGTTTCGCTCGGTCTTCGTGCTGCGTGACGTCCAGGGGCTCAGCGTCGAGGAGACCGCCGAGCAGCTAGCCTTGAAGCCGCAGACGGTCCGCACCCGGCTGCACCGAGCGCGTAAGATGCTGCGGCAGGCGATCGAAAGCCGCCTCGCCGATGCCTTCTCGTCGCTCTTCCCCTTCGACGGCGCCCGTTGCACCC
>DATCRS010000165.1:0-4184 GCA_036568845.1 Devosia sp.
CCCACAGCCTCCGCCACAAGAGGGTGCCTCAGGTCCAGTCGAGGACGATCTTTCCCTTTTCGCCGCCGGCCGCGAGGCGGAAGGCTTCGGCGTAGTCGGCGGCGGGCATGCGGCGGGTGATGACCTTGCGGACATCGAGGCCGGATTCAAGCATGGCCAGCATCTTGTGCCAGGTCTCGAACATTTCGCGGCCATAGATGCCGCGCAGCGTGATCATGCGGAAGACGATCTTGCCGAGGTCGAAGATGAACGGCCGGGCGGGGACGCCGAGCAGCGCGACGCGACCACCCATTACGAGGTGATCGACCATCTGGTCGAGCGCCGACGGAGCGCCGCTCATTTCGAGGCCGACGTCAAAACCTTCGCGCATCCCGAGCCGGTCCATGACCTCGCCAAGATCCTCGGTTGTCACGTTGACCGGCACGACGTCGGCGACTTCCGCCGCCAATTGCAGCCGCTCCGGATTGACGTCGGTGATGACCACGTGGCGGGCGCCGACATGGCGGGCGACGGCCGCGCCCATGATGCCGATCGGGCCGGCGCCGGTCACCAGCACATCCTCGCCGACGATGTCGAAGGCGAGCGCGGTGTGCACCGCATTGCCAAGCGGATCGAGGATGGCCCCCATCTCGTCGTCGATCGAGTCGGGCAGCGGGATGATATTGAACGCGGGGATCTTCACATATTCGGCGAAGGCGCCGGGGAGGTTGACGCCGATGCCCTTGGTGTCGGGGTCGAGATGGAACTTTCCCGCCCGGCTGGCCCGGCTCTTCATGCCGACCACGTGTCCCTCGCCGGAGACCCGCTGGCCGACCTTGAGGTTCTTCACGTCGTACCCGGCCGCGACGATCTCGCCCGAATATTCGTGGCCGGTGACCAGCGGCACCGGCACTGTCTTCTGTGCCCACTCGTCCCACTTATAGATGTGAATGTCGGTGCCGCAGATGCCGGTCTTGTGCACCTTGACCAGCACATCCTCGGGCCCGATCTCGGGGACCGGGCGGTCCTCCATCCAGATGCCGGGTTCGGCCTTGGCCTTGACGAGCGCGCGCATCAGATGACCCCCAGTTCCTTGCCCGCATCGACGAAGGCTTCGATGGCGGTCGTGACCTCGGAAAAGCTCAGCGCCGCGGACAACTGCGTGCGGATGCGCGCCTTGCCCTTGGGGACGACCGGATAGAAGAACCCGGCAACGTAGACGCCGCGCTTGTCGAGCGCGGCCGCCATGTCCTGGGCCAGGCGAGCGTCGCCCAGCATTACCGGGATGATCGGCGTTTCGCCGGGAAGCAGGTCGAATCCCGCTTCGGTCATGGCGAGACGGAAGCGCTGCGTATGGCCCATCAGCTTTTTCCGCCGGTCGTCCGCGGCCTCGGCAATTTCGAGCGCCTTCAGCGAGCCGGCCGCCACGGCGGGGGCGAGGGCATTGGAAAAGAGATAGGGCCGGGCGCGTTGGCGGAGGAGATCGATGATGGGTTGGCTGGCGGCGATGAAGCCGCCCATGGCGCCACCCAGCGTCTTGCCGAACGTGCCGGTGACGATATCGATCTCGGTCCCGGTCAGCGCCCCGGTGCCGCGCCCTTGCGGGCCGAGATGGCCGGTGGCGTGGCAGTCGTCGACGGCAATTATGGCGCCATACTTATCCGCCAGCGTCCGGATTTCGGGGAGCTTTGCCACGTAGCCGTCCATGGAAAACACGCCATCGGTTACGATGAGCTTGAAGCGGGCGCCGTCGGCGGCCGCCTGCTTGAGCTGGGTTTCGAGATCGTCCATGTCGCTGGTGGCATAGCGGTAGCGCTTGGCCTTGGAGAGCCGCACACCATCGATGATCGAGGCGTGGTTGAGCGCGTCCGATATGATCGCGTCCTCTTCGGATAGCAGCGTCTCGAACAGTCCGCCATTGGCGTCGAAGCAGGCGGCGAAGAGGATCGCATCGTCCTTGCCGAGATACTTCGCCGTGGCCTGTTCGAGCGCGCGATGAAGATCCAGCGTGCCGCAGATGAAACGGACCGAGGCCATGCCGAACCCGTATTGCTCCAGCCCGCGCGCTGCGGCGGCGACGATGTCCGGGTGGTTGGCAAGGCCCAGATAGTTGTTGGCGCAGAGATTGATCATCTCGCGCGGCCCGGCGGGCCCGGCGACCTGAACGCGTCCCCCCTGCGGCGAAGTGATCTCGCGCTCGCGCTTATAAAGGCCGGCGGCCTCGATCTCTGCGAGAGTCGAACGAAGGTGGTCGAGAAAGGCGGTCTGCATCGGTCGCGAGCTCCAGTATGGAGGAAATTCCGTTATAGCGGACAAATAGTCAAGTGACGGCGGAATTTTCTTGGCAGTGCCAGCGCCGTCGGGCTAGGAACGCCTGAGACGGAGATTGGCATGGACGCGCCCGATATCGGCCCCATCATCCAGCGTGAGCGCAAGGCCCGGCACCTGACGCTGGAACGGTTGGCGCAGCTTTCGGGTGTGTCCCGATCGATGCTGAGCCAGATCGAACGGGGCGAGTCCAACCCGACCTTTGCGGTGCTGTGGGGGCTGACTCAGGCGCTGAAGATCGAGCTGGCCGATCTCATCAATGGCGGCGTGGCGCATCGGCAGGCCAACCCGGTCGACGTGGTGACGGTGGCGCACACCCCCGAGATCAAGAGCCCGGACGGGCAATGGCGGCTTCGCATCCTCAGCCCGCCCGCGATGGCAGGGCGGGTCGAGTGGTACGAAGTCGAGATCGCGCCCGGCGGCAGGCTCAGCAGCTCACCCCACGCGACCGGCACCTATGAGCACCTGACGGCACAGACTGACGGGTTGGGCGTCAGGACGACGCTGGGGGAGCAGACTTTGGCAACCGGCGAGACCGCCCGCTACCGCGCCGATGTCGAGCACGAGATTGCCAATTCGGGCGAGGCGTCGGCGCGAGCGCTGTTGGTGGTCCTTTACGAGTAGCGACACGCCCTCGTCCTTCGACGGGCTCAGGATGAGGGCTACTGCGATGTCCAAGTAGCCTCATGGTGAGCTTGTCGAACCACGAGGCGTGCCCAGCTACTGGGAAATCTTCTTCCTTCTGAGCCGCGCCAGCAGCGCACCCAGCCGCTGCACGCCGCTCAAATGGACAAGCGCAAAGTACAGCGCCCCACCGAAGATGCAGAGTGCGAGCAGCGCCAGGGCCTGGATGAGGAACGGGTAGCCGGGGTCGAAGACCGGGCCCATGAGCCAGACGGTCAGATAGAGGGCCGCCCCCATCAGGACGGTGAGGAGGAGGATCAGCGCCTGCTGTACCCATTCCTTACGCTCGAAGCTGAAATGGCCGCGGCGGGCGAGGAAGAGGGCGAGGAGCAGCACATTGGCCCAGGCCGAGATCGAGGTCGCGAGCGCGATGCCGACATGTCTGAGGCTCTCGAACATCGCGAGCGAGAGGGCGACGTTAATCACCAGCGAGATGGCGGCGAAGATCGTCGGCGTCTTGGTGTCCTGCCGGGAGAAGAAGCCCGGCTGCAGCACGCGGATGAGGACAAAGGCCGGCAGCCCCACGGCAAAGGCAATGAGTGCCTGCGAAACGGTGACGGAGTCGGTGGGGCCGAAGGCGCCGCGCTCGAACAGCACGCGGACGATGGGCAGCGCCAGCCCGATCAGCGCCCCGGCCGCCGGCATCGAGAGCAGCATCGAGAGGAACAGCGACTGGTTCTGGCTCTGTCGCGCCTCGGCCTCGCGACCCGCGCTGAGGTGCCGGCTGAGCTCAGGCAGCAGCACCGTGCCGATGGCGATGCCGATGATGCCGAGCGGCAGCTGATAGAGCCGGTCGGCATTGTAGATGATCGACATCACCTCGTCGGCACCCGAGGCGATCACCGTACCCACGAAGATGTTGATCTGGGTGATACCGCCCGCAATGATCGCCGGCACCGCCAGCACCCAGAAGCGCCGCACCTCGGCATCGAGCCTGGGCAGCCTGATGCGCGGCGTCATTCCGGTGCGGCGGATGGCGCCATAGACCAGTGCCAGCTGCGCGATGCCGCCCAGCATGGTGGCGACCGCGACCCAGAAGGCCGTATCGGGCGCCTCGAGCACGAGGATGGCCAGCGGCACCAGCGCGGCGATGTTGACGAGGTTCAGCACCACCGGCGCGAAGGCAGCGGCGAAGAATCTCCCCATCGAGTTGAGAATGGCTGCGTAGGCAGCCATTAGCGACATGCAGGCGA
>DATCRS010000166.1:0-4007 GCA_036568845.1 Devosia sp.
GTCCATGACGGCGATCCTTGACCCCAGCGAGATGGCTTCGTCCATGTCGTGGGTGACGAGAACGATGGTGGTGCCGAAGCGTTTCTGGATGGCGAGGAGATCGGTCTGCGCCTTGTGGCGGATGATGGGATCGAGCGCGCCGAAGGGCTCGTCCATCAGGAGAATTTCAGGCTCGGCCGCCAGCGCCCGTGCGACGCCGACGCGCTGCTGCTGGCCGCCGGAGAGCTCGCTGGGGAGACGATTGCGGTATTGCGCCGGATCGAGCTGGAAGAGGGTCAGCAACTCGTCGACGCGCTTTGCGGACTTGGCCTTGTCCCAGCCGACGAGGCTTGGGACGGTGGCGATGTTCTGCGCCACGGTGCGATGCGGGAAGAGGCCGTGGCCCTGGATGGCGTAGCCGATCTGGCGGCGGAGTTCGTGGACGACGAAATCGCGGGTGTCGCGGCCCTTGATGCGTACGCTGCCGGAGGTGGGCTCGACCAGCCGGTTGATCATGCGCATCAGCGTGGTCTTGCCCGAGCCGGACGTGCCGACGACGACGCAGATGTCGCCGGCTTCGACCTTGAACGAGACATGGTCGACGACTGTGGTGCCATCGTAAGTCTTGGTGAGCCCGTCGATCTCGATCATGCGGATGGGACCTTTCGGGTCGAGACGAGCTCGACGGCGGCGTCGAGCACCACGGCGGCGGCGAAGGCGAGGGCAACGGTGGGCACGGCGCCCAAAAGGACGAGATCCATGGCAGTCTGGCCGATGCCCTGGAAGACGAAGACGCCGAAGCCGCCGCCGCCGATCAGCGCGGCAATGGTGGCAAGGCCGATATTCTGGACGAGCACGATGCGGATGCCGGTGAGGATCACCGGGAAGGCGAGTGGCAGCTCGGCGCCGAAGAGCACCTGGCCATCGGTCATGCCCATGCCGCGGGCAGCGTCCTTGACCGCAAAGGGGACGCCGACGAGGCCGATCACGGTGTTGGCGACGATGGGGAGCAGCGAATAGCCGAAGAGGGCCACCAGGGCGGGCGCGGCGCCGATGCCGGAGATGCCGAGCGCGGAGGCGCCGGGGATGTTCGCCGCGACCCAGGCAAGCGGGGCGATGAGGAGGCCGAAGAGCGCGATGGAGGGGATAGTCTGGACGATGTTGAGACTATTGAGCACGGCGGCACGGAGGGCCGGTCGGCGATAGCAGAGGATGCCAAGGGGGACGCCGACCACGGTGGCGGCGAGGAGCGAGCCGAAGGCGAGCGACACATGCACCTGCGCCTCGCGCCAGAATGCGGAGCCGCGATTGGCGTATTCCCTGAGGATGGAAAGATCGGACCAAACGCCGGTCCAGAGCATCAGGGCAATTGCGGCGGCGACGGCGGCAAGGATGCCGATGCGAGCGAGTGGCGGGAGTTTCAGCCGGACCAGTGCATCGGCGGCAACGAGGGCGAAGGCGAAGACGAGGACCCAGAAACCGGCCCCCGGCGAGACGCGGGCGATGGTGTTGCCTTCCGGCGTGAGGTGGGAGGCGGAGACGCCGAGGAGCAAAGCAAGGATGCCGAGCACGACAAGGCTCGAGATCAGGCGCCAGCGGCTGGGGCCGCGGATGAGGGCCACGAGCGCGCCGACGCCGACAATGGCATAGAGGAGCGCCGCGTGGATCAGCGGCAGCGCGGCACCGATCGGCAGTGGCTGGCCGAGGACGATGCGGTTGGGCCGCGAGATGACGAAGGGGAGGAGGAAGAGACCGGCGAGGGCGAGCAGCGCGATGATGACGCCGAGCTTATCCAACCGCGGCAGGCGGAGGACGTTCGGAGCGCTCGCGGTGGGGACGTCCTGGGCCATGGGGGAACGGGGCGGCTTGTTCGTGGCGGTCGGCGCTGAAGAGGCGCGCCGACTCGCCTGAGGCCGCCCCGAAAGAGAGCTATTTCAGGAAGCCGTTCTGGGTCAGCCACTCCTTGGCGACGTCGGCTGCTGCCTCGCCGCCAACCTGGATGCGGCCGTTGAGGGTCTGCAGGGTGACGAGGTCGAGCTTTTCGAAGACGGGCTTCAGGAGATCAGCGATCTCCGGATGGGCCTTCAGTACCTCCTCGCGGATGATGGGGGTGGGCTCGTAGACCGGCTGCACGCCCTTGTCGTCCTCGAGCACGACGAGGCCGGCCGAGGAGATGGCACCGTCGGTGCCATAGACCATGGCGGCATTGGCGCCGTCGGTCTTCTGGGCAGCGGCGGCAATGGTGGCGGCGGTGTCACCACCGGAGAGGACGATCAGTTGGTCGGGCTTCAGTTCAAAGCCATAGGCGGCCTGGAAGGCGGGAAGAGCCGAGGCGGAGTTCACGAACTCGGCGGACGCGGCCAGCTTCACCTCGCCGCCGCCGGCAACGTATTTGCCGAAATCGGAGAAGGTCTTGATGTTGTTGGCGGAGGCCACGTCCTGCGCGATGGCGACGGCCCAGGTGTTGTTGGCGGGCGCCGGAGTCAGCCAGACGATCTTGGCGTTGTCGTAGTCGAGCTGCTTGGCCTTTTCATAGGCCTGGGCAGCGTCCTTCCAGGCGGGGTCCTCGGCCTGGTTGTAGAAGAAGGCGGCGTTGCCGGTATATTCGGGGTAGATGTCGATCTCGCCGGCCGCGATGGCCTGGCGCACGATGGGGGTGGCGCCGAGCGAGATCTTGTCAGTCACCTCGATGCCGTTGGCCTGCAACACCTGGGCGATCATGTTGCCGAGCAGCGCGCCCTCGGTATCGATCTTGGACGAGACGACCACCTGCGCAGAGGCAGCGGTGGCCATCATGGCAAGGCCTGCAGCGGCGCCGATGATCCGGGTAATCAGTCGCATGACGGTCTCCTAGCTGGCACCGGCGTGGTGCCGGCGCTCATTTTGGGGGCGTAGAACCTATCGCAGATGCCAACCGATTTGAGCGCTCGTGCAGCGAAATTCATTCGCTGCGACACGGGAGCCGAGAGCAAACTCAACCAGCGGCTTAGCTTTTTGCAGTTGCGGAGGCGAGCCTAGCGCCCCGGCTGGATGACTGCAACGAGTCTAGTAACCGGGGCCGAGAGCGAAGTAGGTGTCGACCTCGTCGAGGGTGGAGAGACTGAGCAACTCGCCGAGGAAGGCCTGCGAATTGAGGGCTTCTTCGATCGCCTCGATGTCCATGGAAAGCGGCCGGTCGGCGGCATAGAAGGGCGCGAGCCGGCGAACGAGGCCGTGGATGAGGCCGGGAACACTGCCGGGCTTGTCGCCGGAAATGTCCATTGCCTGAGTCGCGAGCATCGCCTCGATGGCGGCCATGCGACGGAGCGCCAGCACCTGCCGCTCGAAGCGCTCGACCACGAGCGGCAGGAAGGCGGCCTCGTCCTCGACACCGTCGGCGACCACCAGCGCCTGCGGCGAGATCGGCGCGGTGAGTGAGAGGACGCGGACAAACAAGTCGCCAGCGAGCTTGATGATCGGGCCAAAGCCGGTGGCGATCGTGCCAGGCGGAACGAGGTTGACCGGCAGGTCGCGGCGGCCGCCATTGCCGAGCAGCACGCAGCGGTTGAACGAGTTGCGCGCGACATGCGCGAGGCCGAGTTGGGCGGCCTGGGTGAAGACGGTGACGTCGAGTGGCAGCGACCCGCCCGAGGTCAGCACCTGCCCGCCCGCGACCACCGGATTGTCGTCGGTGCGGCCGGTGGCGGCGAGGATTGTCCTCGCGGCCGTGGTGACGCTCTCGAAGGCGGTGGCGAAGACCTGGCTCATCATGCGGAGCGAGAGCGGATCCTGCACGTGGGTGCCGTCGGGCCAGTCCCAGCCCATGGCGTTGAAATAGAGCCAGGCGCCGACTGTGGCCTCGCGCTGGGTGCCGACATGGGCGACGGCCTTCCACGGATCGCGCGAGGCACCAAGCGCGCCGGCCGTGGTGAGGCCGGTGGCGAGCAGGATGCGGAGCGCATGGGCCGCCTCGCGCGCTGCGTTGGCGGCAGCGGCGAAGGCGACGGAGTTGGTCGAGACGGCCGCCAGGCTGTCACGCGGGGCCAGCC
>DATCRS010000167.1:0-9050 GCA_036568845.1 Devosia sp.
CCCGGGTCGTCGCCTTCCGGCGGCCGAACGGAAAGGACAGTCAGCACCTGCTTGCGGCCATCGCGGGTCATCCAGGTGATCGACTGGCCGCCCCGAAGCCCGATCAATGCAGTGCCGATCGGTGTCAATACCGATACCTTCCCGGCGCCGATGTCTGCATGCTTGGGGAAGACCAGCTCGACCTCGCGTTCATCTCCGCCATTGGTGCGGAAGCGAACGCGCGAACCCATGCGCACAACGTCCGGAGGGACGGCCGCATCGGGCATCACCTTCGCTCGTTCCAGTTCGTAGAGCAGCCCATCGGCATCCTCGGCAGAATGGCCGAGGCCGGCCATGGCGAGCACGAGCAGCTGCTGGTGGTCTTGGCGACCCAGCACGATGTCGGGTGAAAGGTCGAAGTCGGCGATTGAAATGGTGGTCATGTGAAACTCCCTGTGCCGCGCGCAGCCCGTGGCGCGCCGCGGCGTGTTGGTTCGGGTTGCATGTGGATGCGCCTCTGGTGACGGACCGCTGCGGTCGACGTCGCTGCCCCCTAAGTCCAGGGCGCAAGGCACAGACTTAGGGCCGCAAAAGCTCCGCGGATCGGATCCGCAGGAAGTGCGAAACGGAAATGTGCTGCCCGATAGTCATGCCAGGAAGGTAGGCAAGGCGGCAGCGAAGTCAATGGCAGTGGACCGCACGTCTCGCAAGTACCAACTATTGGTATTGGAGCGCCTAGCTCAAGGCGCTCCGCGCGGCGCCCGGTCGGTTCCCTTGCTAGTTGCTCCGCCTGCGCCCCTAGAACGTCGCGCCGATCTGCCAGGGGACGAATTCGTTGTCGCCGTAGCCCAGCAGTTCCGACTTGCTCTTTTCGCCCGACGCGACCGAGAGAATCTTGCGGAAGATCTCCTCGCCCTTGTCCTCCAGTGACTTGCCGTCGAGCACGTCGCCGCCATTGATGTCCATATCGTCGATCATCTTCTCGTAAATGTCGGAGTTGGTGGCGATCTTGATCGACGGGGTCGGCTTGCAGCCATAGGCCGAGCCGCGGCCGGTGGTGAAGCACAGGACGTTGGCGCCGCCCGCCACCTGCCCAGTCGCCGAGACGGGGTCGTAGCCGGGCGTATCCATGAAGACGAAGCCCTTTTCGGTCACCGGGTCGGCATAGTGGTAGACGGCGTTGAGCGGCGTCGTGCCCCCCTTGGCCGCCGCACCCAGCGACTTTTCGAGAATGGTGGTGAGCCCGCCCAGCTTGTTGCCCGGAGAGGGATTGTTGTTCATCTCCATATTGTTGCGCTCGGCATAGTCTTCCCACCAGTGGATGATCTCCACGAGCTTTTCGCCCACCTCGCGAGTCTTGGCCCGGCGGGTGAGCAGGTGCTCGGCGCCGTAAATCTCGGGTGTTTCGGACAAGATCGCCGTGCCGCCATGGCGCACCAGGATATCCGCCGCCACGCCCAGCGCGGGGTTGGCGGTAATGCCCGAATAGCCGTCCGAGCCACCGCATTGCAGCGCCAGCATCAGTTCGCTCGCCGGCTGGGTGGTGCGCGTCGCCTTGTTGACGATCGGCAGCATGGCCTTCACGGCTTCGACGCCGGCCTCGACCGTCTTCTTGGTACCGCCGACTTCCTGGATCGTCATGGTCCGGAACGTCTCGTTCTCGGTGACGCCATAGGCCTCCTTGAGGCGCGGGATCTGGAACCCCTCGCAGCCGAGGCCCACCATGATGACGCCGCCCATGTTTGGGTTGGTGGCATAGCCCCAGGTGGTTTTCTTCAGCGTGTCGAAGATCACGCCGCGATAGTCGATCACACAGCCATTGGCCTGCTTGAGCGCCACGATGCCATCAATATTGGGATAGTCCTCGAGGACGCCCGAGCGCTCGATCTCGCGTGCGATGAATCCGGCGACGGTGGTCGAGCAGTTCACCGAGGTGAGGATACCGATATAGTTCCGGGTGCCGACCTGCCCGTTGGAGCGCTTGAACCCCTGGAACGTCGCCCGCTGCCCCTCGGGCACGAAATCCACCGGCTGCACGCCCTCGCAGAAGGCATAGTCGCGTTCGAAGGCGCCGTGCTCCTCGCCGATGCCGCAATTGTGCTCATGCACCCAGTCGCCGGCAGGAATGTCGGTTTTTGCAAAGCCGATGATCTGGCCGAACTTGAGAACGGGCGCATTGGCTGAGATCGCTTTCACCGCGAACTTGTGGCCCTTGGGCACGCGTTTGATGGTGCGTACGCCTTCTGCCGTGTCGGTGCCGACGTCGAGATTGCCCAGGGCCACGGCGACATTATCCTGTGGGTTGAGCAGAAGCGTGCGGGCGGTGGGGCGGGACATCACGTCGGACATGGCGGCTTTCCAAAATGGACCAATGGCGATCCGGGGCGGAGCCGCTGGCACACTCTTGCAGCTTTGCCTCGGTCGGGCGACAAGCGCGGTGCCATTGAATTGCTCCGGCTGCCCTACTAACATGTTAGCATGAAGATGGAAGCAGGTCCCTACGAATTTCTCGCCTCTCCGGCCACGCCGACGCGAGGAAACGTGACCGTTTTCGTGACCGACGTCTTGCGTCAGGCCATTGTCACCCTGGACCTGCAACCGGGTGAAATCATCGACAAGGGCGCCATCTGCGAGCGGCTCGGGGTGTCCCGTTTCCCCGTTTCCGAGGCTCTCGCGCGGCTGCAGACCGAGGGGTTGGTCGACATCCTGCCCCAGCGCGGCTCCACCGTCTCGCTGGTTCGCATCGCCGACGTGCTCGAATATATGCTCATCCGCAAGGCCCTCGAGGCCGAAGCCGTGCGCGTGGTCACCAGCAACCCCAGCCCCGAAATCGTCGAGACGCTGCAGCGCAACATGAGCTATCAGCGCGCCGCCGCCGAGATCGACGACCAATTGGGCTTTCACGAGCGGGACATCGAGTTTCACGACATCATCTTTGGCGACATGCGCTTTTCCAAGCTGAAGGGCGTCATCGAAAACACACGCGCCAACCTCGACCGTGCCCGCCGGCTCATCCTCACGCCGCGCCGCCTCGAGGTGACCATTGCCGAGCACCAGGCAATCATGGACGGTATCGTCGCCGGCGACGCCCAGCGCGCTGCCCAGGCGATGCGAGCCCATATCGACTCGGTTATGGCCGAGCTCATCGCCTTTGCCGCCGACCATTCCGAGCTCTTCGCCGACGGGCAACTGCTGCGCGAGGACAAGGACTACGCGTCATTCCCGTTTGGGTAGGAGCGAATGCACCGGCGGTTGCGTCACCTCCCCCCTTGCGGGGGAGGGTCAGGGTGGGGGTACGGGAGCCGGGGAATGTGCCCGAGATATCCCATCCTCACCCAACCTTGCTGGCCCATCCACCCCCACCCCTGTCCCCTCCCCGCAAGGGGGAGGGAGACCCGACTGAACCCTGAGGGAGAAAGACAATGCTCAAAAACATCCCCCCGATCCTGGGGCCGGACCTGCTCTATGTGCTGCGCGCCATGGGCCATGGCGACGAGATCGCGATCGTCGATGCCAACTATCCCGGCGACAGTGCCGGCCCGACGCTGATCCGCCTCGACGGCCTCACGGCGACCGAAGTGCTCGATGCCATCCTGACCCTGATGCCGCTCGACACTTACGTCGACGAACAGGCGATCGGCATGGAGGTCGTCGGCGATCCCAAAAAGCGCGAAGCGACGCACCAGGATTTCGACAAGATCATCAAGAAGCACGAGCCGGAAATGAAGCTCACCCTGCTCGAGCGTTTCGCCTTCTACGATCGGGTCGAGGGCGCCTATGCCATCGTCCAGACTGGCGAGCGCCGGCTCTACGGCAATGTGCTGCTCAAGAAGGGCATCATCCGCCCGCAATAAACCGCCGAACCGAACGGCTTCGACCATTGTTGGCCTCGACGCGCGGCACTCGCCGCGTCTATTCCCTGCGGCCAAGCATCTGAGGAGATCTTCATGAAACTGCTGCGCGTGGGCGCCAAGGGCGCCGAAAAGCCCGCCATTCTCCACACCGACGGCACCTACCGCGACCTCTCGTCCGTCGTGCCGGACATCTACGGCGCGTCGATCGGTGCCGAGGGCCTGGCGCGGATCGCCTCCGCCAACCACGGCAGCCTGCCGGTGCTGGATCAGGGTTCGCGCATCGGTCCCTGCGTCGGCAATGTTGGCAAGTTCATCTGCATTGGCTTGAACTATGCCGACCATGCCGCCGAGACAGGCGCAGCGATCCCGGCCGAGCCGATCATTTTCATGAAGGCCACCAGCGCCATCATCGGCCCCAACGACGATGTCATCCTGCCCAAGAACACGCTCAAGCCCGACTGGGAAGTCGAGCTCGGCGTCATTATCGGCAAGGAAGCCAAATACATCGAAGAGAAGGACGCGCTCGACTACGTGGCCGGCTATTGCGTCGTCAACGATCTCTCCGAGCGCCATTTCCAGACCGAGCGCGGCGGCCAGTGGACCAAGGGCAAGTCGGCCGACACTTTCGGCCCGATCGGCCCGTGGCTCGTCACCAAGGACGAAGTCGCCGACGTCCAGAACCTCAAGATGTGGCTCGACGTCGACGGTCACCGCTACCAGGACGGCTCGACCAAGACCATGATCTTCGGGGTCGCCCACGTGGTTGCCTATTTGAGCCAGTTCATGAGCCTGCAGCCGGGCGACGTCATCACCACCGGCACCCCGCCGGGCGTCGGCATGGGCCAGAAGCCCGAGCCGATCTGGCTCAAGCCCAACCAGACCATGCGCCTCGGCATCGAGGGCCTCGGCGAACAGCAGCAGCGCACCAAGGCCTGGTCGGCGTAAGTCCTTATCGAAGTCATTTCGGGGCGCGAACGTCGGTTCGCCCCCCGTCCTCTTCGCCCGATTAGGGCCGGCGCGCCACGAGATCGATCTCGACCAGCGCCCCCACGGCGAGCCCGGTGACGCCGACCGTGGTCCGCGCCGGCAGCTTGCCGGCCTCGAAATTCCTGACCCACACCTCGTTCATCGCCGCATAGTCGCGCTGGAACTCGGTGAGATAGATGCGCGCCATGGTGACGTGCTCCAACCCCAGCCCGATGCCGCCGAGCACGATCTTGAGATTGTCGATCACGCGCTGCGTCTGCGCCGTCACACCCTCAGGCAGCGGCGCGTCCGGTGCATCAGGGTCGGTGGGCATCTGGCCGGTAACGAATACCCAGCCGTCTGCTTCGACCGCGTGCGAGAACGGCGCCACCGGCCGCGGACCGGAAGCGATCATGTGGTGGATAGGCAGGGACATTCTGGGGAGCACTCCGTCGCGATTCCCGGACCTCGTGGTTCGACAAGCTCGCCGTGAGGTCCTTACTAACGCCGCAGCCCGCAGTAGCCCTCATGGTGAGCTTGCCGGACCTCGTGGGCGTGTACCGGCTTCCCTCGCCTTCACGCCAATGTCAATTCTCTCAACTTTCGTTCATCTCAGCCAAGCTAACGTGATCGGCCGTTGGCAAGGATAGCTTGCCCTCGGCGCAAATCCCCTTATGCATTGCATCTGGGGATTTGGGGCTCATCAGAGGGGACGACCGGCCGCATGGAATTTCTTCACGACATCTCCGCCTATCTCGAGGCGGTCCTCGTCAGCATCTCGGCCAATTTCTGGTTGGCCCTGCTTTTCATATTTCTGGTCTGCATCGGCGAAGCGGTCTTCATCGTCGGCCTATTGGTACCCTCGCTCCCCATTCTGCTGCTGACAGGCGGCATTATCGCCCAGGGAGGCCTGCCCTTCTGGCCGATCTTCTTCGCCGCCTCGGCGGGCGCCATCATCGGCGACGCCATCTCCTACTTCGTCGGCTGGTGGCTTAAGGACCGGATCCGCACCGTCTGGCCGTTCAAGAACTATCTCGGCCTCATCGCCCAAGGCGAGCTGTTCTTTGCCCGGCACGGCGGCAAGGCCATCTTCATCGGCCGTTTCATCACCGGCGTGAAGGCCACGGTACCCGGCGTAGCCGGCATGATGGGCATGTCCTATCGCTACTTCACCGTCATCAACGTGATTTCGGCCTTCGTCTGGGCGGCTGCACACATCGTGCCCGGCATGGTGCTCACCGCCTGGCTGGACTCCATCGGCCTCAGCCTCGAATTGGTCATCGTCGTCGGCGCCATCGTGCTCACAGTGGCCTTCCTGCTCCTCCACTACTGGAAACGGATCATGCTGCTCTTCGTGCCGCTGATGGGCGAGCGCGGCCAGCGCCTCAAGGCGAAGTGGGAAGCCGAAGCCGCCGCGGCCAAGGCCGCGAACGACGCGGCCGTGGCCGCCATGCTGGCCCGCAGCGACGCTCTCGCCGCCGCCAAGGCCTCTCACGAAAACGCCACTTGAACTCGGCCGATGGCGGGTGAAATATCCCGCCATTATGCCTGCGGTGCCGAGCAAGATCCGTAGCCCTGCCCGAGCGCTTCTGGCGCTGCTCTTTTCGCTTTTCCTGCTGTTCCCCATCACGGCCGATGACGCCGCCGACCAGCAGGCCGCGCTGGACCGCCTCTTCGCCCAGCTGCACGACGCAACCGATGCGCCCAGCGCCAATGCCATCAGCAACCAGATCTGGGCGATCTGGACCACGCCCGCCGATCCCTCCCTGGCCAGCCGCATGCGCGACGTCATGGAGGCACGCGCCATGCTCGACCTCCAGACCGGCATCGATCTGCTCGATGCCATCATCGTCGACTATCCCGAATACGCCGAAGGCTGGAACCAGCGCGCCACGCTCTACTACATGCTCGGCGACTACGAGGCCTCCATCGCCGACTGCGCCAAGGTGCTCGAACTCGAGCCGCGGCACTACGGCGCCCTCTCCGGCCGGGCGCTGATGTACCTGCAAATGGGCAAGCGCTCGCTGGCCCTGCGCGACATGAAAGCCGCGCTCGAACTCCACCCCTTCCTCGCCGAAAAGCAGCTCTTTCCTGAGCTCGCTCAGGAAATTACCCGCACGTAGCATCCCGCAAATTGCCACCCGCCCTCCGAGCCACTATCTAGGGCCGGGGCAAGACCATCCAGGGAAAAGACCATGGCTGACGATATCGTCGTCACGCGCGAGGAACACGGCGACAGCGGCCGCTACGTCGTCTACCTGCCCGGCGGCGCCGAGGCGGAGATGACCTATCACAAGTCCGGTCCGAACCGGATCAGCATCGACCATACCGGCGTGCCGCCCGAGTTCCGCAACCAGGGCATCGCCATCAAGCTCGTCGAGGCCGGTATCGCCGATGCGCGGAAGGAAGGCACCAAGATCGTGCCGCTCTGCTCCTATGTGGCGGCGCAGTTCCGCCGCCACCCCGACTGGGCCCCTTTGCTGGCCTAGTACTGCCCGATCTCCAGTGCCCGATCCGAGAGGAAATCGGTGAGCTGCGCCCAGGGAATGGTGACGACTGGCGCCCCATAGGCATAGGCCGTCACCTCGTAGGGCTGGTACTGGATCATCAGGCCCTCGAAGCTGAAGTTCCAGCGGCTGGGATCGGCGGCGTTGGCCGCCGCATCTTCCCGCGACTCCTCCCAGATGCCGCCCTCGATGGTTTCGTCGAGCTCGGCCAGAGCGAGCTTGCCCAGCTGCTCCTGCCAGCCATCCTTGTCTAGGATGTCGCTTGCCTGCAGCGGCCGGTTGTCGCCGCGGAGAAAATGCAGGTAGGTGATGTCGTAATTGCCGTGGGCCGCGCCGTGGCCATACCACCAGTTGTTGACCACGACCGAGATGCGGGCCGGCGTCACGCCATCGATCGTCGACTTGATCGTGACGTCGCTGGTCTCGTCCTGCTCGCCGGTCGCCTTGGGCGCCATGTCGTCGATGAAGGCGTTGAACGCCTCGGCCTCCGCATCGGTGCCGTCGATGCGCGGCGTCGAGATTTCGCGGGTCGCCACCTTGCTCCACGCATCCGCTTCGGCGGTGCTGTCGGGGATCACCTCGAACGTGTCGACGGTATAGAACCGAAGCCCGCCCCACATGCGACTGGCCTCCAGCCCACGCGCCCGGTTGCTGATCTGGGTCTGGAGGCAGCTCAGTTGCTCCTCCGGATACTTCGCCTTGGGCAGCCTGGCGTCGTCGGTGCAGCTCCTTTGCGCATAGTCTAGCCAGCTGCGCTGGGCCTTCTGCATCTCGGCCAGTGCCGGCTTGGAGAGCCCGCCGATGGCGGTCTGGTAGGCGACAGCCAGCACCTCGTCCGCCTTGGAGAGGTCGGGATTGGTGCAGATCGCCACCTCGAACGGCGTCGTCGCCTTCGCGCAGTCGAAGCTCGCGGCTTGCGCTGCGCCCGTCGCCACGCCCAGCATTGCCAAGGCCGTCACCAGTCTCCAAACCATTGTCAGTCTCCCAAATCCGCAGCCCCCGCGCCGGGTTAGCATATTCGGCACGAGCGGCGCCATTGCCGGCGCCGATCTGGGGCATTTTAGTCAAATCCTAACCATAGCTTCGTGAGCGGAACCGATTGGCCGCAACCAGCAGCGTTTCGCGGGATTGATCTGCCCAGAACGGACTGCCGACCAGATGCGCCTCGCGATGATCACCTTTGCCTCAGTCTTTGCCGCCAATGTCATGGCGGCCAACACCCAGGAACTGGCTGAACGCGCCGCCTTGACCGAGGCGACGATCAATGACGCCAGCCTCGACACCATCGCTGCCGAGCCACTGGAGCAGGCCAACGAAACCACCGGAAGATCCGCGCCCGATCCGGCCATCGTCCGCCTGCAGATCCTGCTCGACCGCGCCGGCGCTTCGCCCGGCGTGATCGACGGCTTCGACGGCGAGAATGTCCACAAGGCCGTGGAGGCCCTCGAAACCATGCGCGGTCTGCCCGTCGACGGCAAGGTCGATCCCGATCTCGTCGCCGCACTGGCGACCGCCGAGCCCGTTGTCGGCCACTACACCATCACCGAGGACGACGTGGCCGCCATCGTGCCGCCCATCCCCTCGGACTATGCCGAAATGGCCAAGCGCGACTTCCTCGGCTACACAAGCGTCGAGGAAGCGATCGCCGAACGCTTCCACATGGACATCGATTTCTTGAAGCAGCTCAATGCCGGCACGCCGTTCACGGCCGGCAGCCAGGTTCTCGTCGCCGCCTACGGACCGG
>DATCRS010000168.1:0-18720 GCA_036568845.1 Devosia sp.
GCACACGCTGCGCGCCGACATCGACTACGGCGTTGCCGAAGCCGAGACGACCTACGGCATCATCGGCATCAAGGTGTGGATCTTCAAAGGCGAAGTGCTCGAGCACGACCCGATGGCGCATGAGCGCCGCGCCACCGAAGGCGGCGAGGGCGGCCAGGGCCAGCGCCGCGAGCGTTCCGACCGCGAGGATCGTCGTGACGATCGCCGCGAGCGTACGCCCGCGAACTGAGAAGGCATCGGATAAATGCTGCAACCAAAACGTACCAAGTTCCGCAAGGCGCATAAGGGCCGCATCCATGGCAATGCCAAGGGTGGCATGAACCTCGACTTCGGCCAGTATGGCCTGAAGGCGCAGGAGCCCGAGCGCGTCACTGCCCGCCAGATCGAAGCGGCCCGCCGCGCGATCACCCGCGAGATGAAGCGCGCCGGCCGCGTCTGGATCCGCGTGTTCCCGGACCTGCCGGTTTCCAAGAAGCCGACCGAAGTCCGCATGGGTAAGGGCAAGGGCTCGGTGGAATACTGGACGGCACGCGTCAAGCCCGGCCGCATCCTGTTCGAGATCGACGGCGTCCCCGAGGACGTTGCCAAGGAAGCACTGCGCCTGGGCGCCATGAAGCTTCCGATCATCACGCGGGTCGTCACCCGCATCGCGGATTGAGAGCCATGGCACCCAAGAGCAAAAAGACCGCCGGCGAGAAGCACAGCGTCACCGCCGACCTGCGGGCCAAGACCGCCGATGAGCTGAAGGATCAGCTCGTCGGCCTCAAAAAAGAACAGTTCAACCTGCGGTTCCAGCGTGCCACCCAGCAGCTGGAAGCCCCGGCCCAGATCCGGAAGGTCCGCCGCGACATCGCGCGGGTCAAGACGATCCTCGGCCAGAAGTCCGCAGCGAAGTAAGGAGCCAACGAGATGCCCAAGCGCCAGTTGCAGGGGACGGTGGTCTCCGACACGAACGAAAAGACGGTTGTGGTGCGCGTCGATCGCGCGTTTACCCACCCGGTGATGAAGAAGACCGTGCGCCGTTCCAAGAAGTACCACGCCCACGACGAGGCCAACTCGGCCAAGGTCGGGGATACGGTGTGGATCGAGGAGTGCGCGCCGATCAGCAAGAACAAGCGCTGGACCCTCATTCCCAACGCGTAACTTCGGATATACGGCTGGCCGGGTAGGGCAGGCCGCAGGAAACAAAGAAGGCATCAAGCCATGATTCAGATGCAGTCAAATCTCGACGTCGCGGATAATTCCGGCGCGCGTCGTGTCATGTGCATCAAGGTGCTGGGCGGTTCGCATCGCAAGTACGCCTCGGTCGGCGACATCATCGTCGTCTCGGTGAAGGATGCCATTCCGCGCGGTCGTGTGAAGAAGGGCCAGGTGATGAAGGCCGTGGTGGTGCGGACCGCTTTCCCGGTCCGTCGCGCTGACGGCACCATCATCCGCTTCGATCGCAACGCCGCGGTGCTCATCAACAACCAGCAGGAGCCGATCGGCACCCGCATCTTCGGGCCAGTGCCGCGCGAGCTCCGCTCCAAGAACCACATGAAGATCA
The DNA here is from genome assembly GCA_036568845.1 of Devosia sp. Lineage (GTDB taxonomy): Bacteria > Pseudomonadota > Alphaproteobacteria > Rhizobiales > Devosiaceae > Devosia_A. The sequence goes on from DATCRS010000168.1 coordinate 1,547, forward strand.
TCTCGCTCGCGCCGGAGGTGTTGTAATGGCCGCCAAGATCAAGAAAGGCGACAAGGTCGTCGTCCTCGCCGGCCGCGACAAGGGCAAGACCGGTGAAGTGCTGCAGGTGATCCCGGATGAGGATCGCGCCATCGTGCAGGGGATCAACCTCGTGCGTCGCCACACCCGGCAGACTGCGAGCCAGGACGCGGGCATCTACACCAAGCCCGCGCCGATCCATCTTTCGAATATTGCCGTGGCCGATGCCAGCGGTAAGCCCACCCGCGTCGGGTTCCAGATCAAAGACGGCGTCAAGACGCGCGTCGCCAAAACGACCGGAGATGCCATCGATGGCTGAGACCGCTTACATTCCGCGTCTTCGTACCCAGTACGACGAGACCATCAAGCCGAACCTGATCAAGGAGTTCGGCTACAAGAACGTCATGCAGGCGCCCAAGCTCGAGAAGATCGTGCTGAACATCGGCGTCGGCGAGGCCGTCAACGACACCAAGAAGGTGCGCGCCGCTGCCGCCGATCTCGAAAAGATCGCCGGCCAGAAGGCCGTCATCACCCACGCTCGCAAGTCGATCGCCGGCTTCAAGGTGCGCGAGAACATGCCGCTCGGCGTGAAGGTCACCCTTCGCAAGCAGCGCATGTACGAGTTCCTGGACCGCCTGGTGAACATCGCCCTGCCGCGCGTGCGTGACTTCCGTGGCCTCAACCCGAATTCGTTCGATGGCCGTGGCAACTACGCCATGGGCATCAAGGAACACATCATTTTCCCGGAAATCATCTACGACCAGATCGACCAGGTCTGGGGCATGGACATCGTGGTCTGCACCACGGCCAGGACCGATGACGAGGCCCGGGCGCTGCTCAAGGCGTTCAATTTCCCCTTCCGGCAGTAACGGAAGAGAGAAGGAAGAGACATGGCAAAGACCAGCTCAATCGAGAAGAACAACCGTCGCAAGAAGATGTCCAAGCAGCTCGGCGCCAAGCGCGCCCAGCTCAAGGCCATCGTGATGGACCAGAAGGTGCCGCTGGAGGAGCGCTTCGCGGCCTCCCTCAAGCTTGCCGAGCTGCCGCGCAACTCGGCCGCCAACCGCGTCCGCAACCGTTGCGAGGTCTCGGGCCGTCCGCGCGCCTACTACCGCAAGCTCAAGATGAGCCGTATCGCGCTGCGCGAACTGGGCAACCACGGCCAGATTCCGGGCCTGGTCAAGTCGAGCTGGTAAGGAGAGAAGAGAGATGAGCCTTACTGATCCGCTTGGTGATATGCTGACCCGCATCCGCAATGCGCAGATGCGCCGCAAGGATGTGGTGACCACGCCGGCTTCGACGCTGCGTGGCCGCGTGCTCGACGTGCTGCAGTCCGAAGGCTTCATCCGTGGCTACACGGAGCAGAAGCAGGACAATGGCGTCGCCGAGTTCGCCATCGAGCTCAAGTATGCCGACAATATCCCCGTCATCCGGACCATCGAGCGTGTCTCGCGTCCAGGCCGCCGGGTCTACGCGTCGGTCAAGAATATCCCGTCGGTTGCGAATGGCCTGGGCGTGTCGATCATGTCGACCCCCAAGGGCGTGATGGCCGATCATGAAGCACGGTCCCAGAATCTGGGTGGCGAGGTACTCTGCCGCGTCTTCTAAGGCCTTGGCCTTGAAGGCGGGGTAAGACGATTACTCCGAAGGAAGAACATTATGTCTCGTACAGGCAAGAAGCCGATTGCGCCGGTGAGCGGCGTGACCGTCTCGATCAACGACCGCCTGGTCTCCGTCAAGGGACCCAAGGGCGAGCTGTCGCTGACGCTGATGGATATCGTCAACGTCAAGCAGACCGACGCCGGGGTGGTGGTCGAGCCGGCCAACGACACCCAGGAAGCGCGCGCTGCCTGGGGCACGACCCGCGCGCTGATCAACAACCTGGTTGTTGGCGTCAAGGACGGCTTCGAGAAGAAGCTGCAGATCCAGGGCGTCGGTTACCGCGCCGCCATGCAGGGCAAGGATCTCAAGCTGTCGCTCGGTTTCAGCCACGAAGTCGTGTACGAGACGCCCAAGGGCATCACCATCGCTACGCCGTCGCAGACCGAAGTCACCATTTCGGGCGCCGACAAGCAGCAGGTGGGCCAGGTGGCGGCCAATATCCGCGCCTATCGCAAGCCCGAGCCCTACAAGGGCAAAGGTGTCCGTTATGTGGGCGAGTACATCGCTCGCAAAGAAGGCAAGAAGAAGTAAGGAGCCGCCATGCCCATTACCCTCAAGGGAGCGGATCGCCGCAAGGCTCGCGTTCGCAAGGCGCTCAAGGCTCGTGCCAACGGCCGTCCGCGTCTTTCCGTGCACCGCTCGGACAAGAACATCTACGCCCAGATCATCGACGACGCTTCGGGCCGTACGCTCGCTGCTGCTTCGACGCTCGACAAGGACGTCAAGGCTGCGGTCAAGGCCGGCGGGACCTCCGAGGCGGCTGCCGCCGTTGGCAAGGCCATCGCCGAGCGTGGTCTCAAGGCCAAGGTGACCGAGGTCATCTTCGATCGTGGGTCCTACCTCTATCACGGCCGGGTCAAGGCCCTGGCGGACGCTGCCCGTGAGGGCGGCCTGCAGTTCTAGGAAAGCGACAGGCTATGAGAGAAGTTCAACAGGAACGCGAGAGCGAGTTCGTCGATCGCCTGGTCCACATCAACCGCGTGGCCAAGGTGGTCAAGGGGGGTAAGCGCTTCGGTTTCGCCGCCCTCGTGGTGGTCGGCGACCAGAAGGGCCGCGTCGGCTTCGGCCACGGCAAGGCTCGCGAAGTCCCCGAGGCGATCCGCAAGGCGACCGAGCAGGCCAAGCGCCAGCTCATCCGCGTGCCGCTGCGCGAAGCCCGGACGCTGCACCACGACGTGGTCGGTCGTCACGGGGCGGGCAAGGTCGTCCTGCGTGCCGCCGTTCCGGGCACCGGCATCATCGCCGGCGGTCCGATGCGCGCCGTCTTCGAGACGCTCGGCATCAACGACATCGTCGCCAAGTCGCAGGGCACTGCGAACCCCTACAACATGGTGCGGGCCACCTTCGATGCGCTGAAGCGCGTCGACAGCCCCCGCTCGGTCGCGGCTCGCCGCGGTCTCAAGGTCTCGGAACTGCAGGCTCGCCGCGGCGAGGAAGCAGCGACCGAGGCTTGATAGAGAGTTCGGAGAGAAAAGATGGCCGACAAGACCGTCACCATTGAGCAGATCGCCAGCCCGTCGCGCCGTCCCAAGGACCAGCGCGCGACGCTTATCGGCCTCGGGCTCAACAAGATCCGCAAGCAGTCGACGCTCAAGGACACTCCGGAAGTGCGCGGCATGATCGCGAAGCTCCCGCACCTCGTACGCGTCGTCGACGGCAAGTAAGAACAGGAACCGCGACAATGACTCGCTTGAACGAACTTCGCGACAATCCCGGCGCCAACAAGGTCCGCGTCCGCGTCGGCCGTGGCATCGGCTCGGGCGTCGGCAAGACCGGCGGCCGCGGCGGCAAGGGCCAGACGGCGCGTTCGGGTGTCGCCATCGGCGGCTTCGAAGGCGGCCAGATGCCGCTTCACATGCGTATGCCCAAGCGTGGCTTCAATGTGCCCAATCCCAAGCACTATGTTGCCCTGCGCCTTGACCGCATCCAGGCCTACATCGACAGCGGCAAGCTGGACGCCAAGGGCGTGATCGATGCCGAGGCCCTGGTCAAGGCCGGCGTGATCCGCCGCGCCAAGGACGGCGTCCGCCTGATCGGCGCCGGCCTCACCGCCAAGAAAGTGACCTTCAAGGTTGCGTATGCCACCAAGGGTGCCATCGCTGCTATTGAAGCGCAGGGCGGCAAGGTCGATATGCCTCAGGCAGAAACGAAGGCTGACGCCTAAGCGCGCCAAGCCCCAAGTCTAGGGAGCGACCATGGCGTCCGCAGCCGAACAGCTGGCCAAAAACCTCAATTTTGGCACCTTCTCAAAGGCCAAGGCCCTTCAGCAGCGCATCTGGTTCACACTGGGTGCGTTGCTTGTCTATCGGCTGGGCACTTACATTCCCGTTCCGGGCATCGATCCGGAAGCCTATGCGCAAAGTTTCGAAACGGCGCGCCAGGGCATCGCGGGCATGTTCGACATGTTTGCCGGCGGCGCTGTTCAGCGCATGGCGATCTTTGCCCTCAACCTCATCCCATACATCACCGCCTCCATTGTGGTGCAGGTGATCTCGACCGCTTCGCCGCGGCTCGAGGCACTGCGCAAGGAAGGCGAGGCGGGGCGCCGCAAGCTCAACCAGTATACCCGCTACCTCACGGTCGTATTCTGCGCCGTGCAGGCCTACGGCATTGCCGTGGGGCTCGAGGCGAGCCAGGGCGTCGTGCTCAATCCCGGCTGGTTCTTCCGCCTCTCGACCGTCATCACGCTGGTCGGCGGTACGATGTTCCTGATGTGGCTCGGTGAGCAGATCACCTCGCGCGGCGTCGGTAACGGCATCTCGCTGATCATCTTCGCCGGCATTGTCGCCAACCTGCCGGGGACCATCGTCCAGACGCTGGAGCTCAGCCGGACCGGCGCGCTGCCCACAATCTGGGTCGTCGGCCTGCTGGTGATCGCCATCGTGGTGATCGGGGTCATCGTCTTCTTCGAGCGCGCCCAGCGCCGGCTGCTGATCCAGTATCCGAAGCGCCAGGTCGGCAACAAGATGTTCCAGGGCGACACCTCGCATCTGCCCCTGAAGCTCAACACGTCGGGCGTCATTCCGGTGATCTTCGGGTCGTCGTTGCTGCTGCTGCCGGCAACCATCGCCTCCTTCGCCAGCCAGGGTGATGCACCGCAATGGCTGCAGGTGACGGCAGCGCTGCTCGGCCGTGGCCAGCCGCTCTACCTGATCCTGTTCGCCGTCCTGATCATCTTCTTTGCGTTCTTCTACACCTCGATCGTGTTCAACCCGACCGACACGGCAGAGAACCTCAAGAAGTCCGGCGGCTTCATCCCGGGCATCCGTCCCGGCGAGCGCACAGCCCAGCACATCGACTACGTGCTGACGCGTATCACGGTGGTTGGCGCCTTGTACCTGACCGTGGTGGCGCTCATCCCCGAGCTGATCCACAGCCAGCTCAACGTCAGCCAGTTCATCGGCGGCACTTCGCTGCTGATCATGGTGACGGTGACGCTCGACACGATCACGCAGGTCCAAAGCCACCTTATCGCGCAGCAGTACGAAGGTCTGGTGAAGCGCTCGCGATTGGGGGGCAAGCGTCGATGAGGTTGATTCTTCTGGGCCCGCCGGGCGTGGGCAAGGGTACGCAGGCCAAGATCCTGGTCGAGGCCTACGGCATCCCGCAGCTTTCGACCGGCGACATCCTGCGCTCGGCCATCGCCGCCAAGACGGCGCTTGGGCTGGCGGCCAAGGAGGTCATGGACCGCGGCGACCTCGTTTCTGACGAGATTGTGAACGGCATCGTCTCCGAGCGGCTCGATGCTCCCGACTGCAAGCCCGGGTTTGTGCTCGACGGCTTTCCGCGCACCATTCCGCAGGCCGACGCGCTGGGTCAGATGCTCGAGCAGAAGGGGATGCGGCTCGACGCGGTTGTCGAGATCACCGCCGATGCCGATGTGCTGGTCAGCCGGATTGCCAATCGGGCCAAGGAATCGACGGCCGGCGCCCGCGCCGACGACAACGTCGAGGTCGTGCGCAATCGCCTCGACGTCTACAAGAAGCAGACCGCGCCGCTGGTCGACTACTATCGCGAAAAGGGTCTTCTGAAGACCGTGGACGGGACGCAGCCGATCGGCGAGGTCACTGCCGCAATCAAGAGAGCCCTTGCATAGCTCGTATGAAGTCCGGTCCCGGGCAGTTGACAAGCCCGGGGTCAACCCATAGAACCGCGCCAGTCTCATGGATAGTTGGGCTGGAGTCGGTTTCCCAGGAGTGGGGGATCGGTGTCCGGTCCCTTGTTGTTATGAAACAGTGCGGGATCGAACCCGGCTGACTAAAGGAGAGCGGACGTGGCTCGTATTGCTGGCGTCAATATCCCGACGAACAAGCGCGTTGTGATTGCGCTTCAGTACATCCATGGGATTGGACAGAAATTCGCCAAGGACATCACCGAGAAGGTGGGGATCCCCGCCGAGCGCCGGGTCAATGAACTGACCGACGCCGAAGTGATCCAGATCCGTGAAGCGATCGACAAGGACTATGTCGTCGAGGGTGATCTTCGCCGCAACGTGGCGATGAACATCAAGCGCCTGATGGATCTCGGCAACTACCGTGGTCTACGTCATCGCCGTGGCCTTCCGGTCCGCGGCCAGCGCACGCATACCAATGCCCGCACCCGCAAGGGTCCGGCCAAGCCGATCGCCGGCAAGAAGAAGTAAGGCGGGGCGCCCCTTGGCGCTCCCGATGTAGCTGCTGGCATTACGGCAGCGTCGATATCGAAGCAAAGGAAGCAAATTGGCTAAAGCTGAAGTCGCGCGCGTTCGTCGCAAGGAACGCAAGAACATCACCAATGGCGTTGCCCATGTGAACGCCTCCTTCAACAACACCATGGTCACCATCACCGACGTTCAGGGGAACACCATTTCCTGGTCCTCGTCGGGCGTGATGGGCTTTAAGGGCTCGCGCAAGTCGACCCCTTATGCCGCCCAGGTTGCTGCTGAAGACGCTGCGCGCAAGGCGCAGGAACACGGCATGAAGACCCTCGAGGTCGAGGTCCGTGGTCCCGGTTCGGGCCGTGAGTCGGCGCTCCGCGCGCTGCAGGCTGCTGGTTTCAACGTGACCAGCATTCGCGATGTCACCTCCATCCCCCACAACGGCTGCCGGCCGCGCAAGCGTCGCCGCGTCTAGGCCTCTCGGGTGGTCCCCCGGCGCGCCACAGCCGGGGGCGGACATTGCATGAACGGATGAGCGGTCTGGCGGACCGCGATTTTGAAAGGACTTAACCGTGACCATCCAGAGAAACTGGCAGGAACTGATTAAGCCGACCAAACTGGATATTGTTCCGGGCAGCGACAACAATCGCATCGCCTCGGTGGTCGCCGAGCCGCTCGAGCGCGGCTATGGCTTGACCCTTGGCAATGCTCTGCGCCGCGTACTGCTGTCGTCCCTCCAGGGCGCGGCGGTCACCGCTATCCAGATCGACGGCATCCTGCACGAATTCTCGTCCCTTCCGGGCGTGCGTGAGGACATTACCGACCTCGTGCTCAACGTCAAGGAAATCGCCCTCAAGATGGGCGGCGAGGGCCCCAAGCGCCTTACCCTCACCAAGCAGGGGCCGGGCGCCGTGGTTGCCGGCGACATCAAGGTCACCGGCGACATCGAAGTGCTGAACCCTGAGCTGGTGATCTGCCACCTCGATGATGGTGCCGAGATCAACATCGAGTTCACCGTCAACACCGGCAAGGGCTACGTCCCGGCTGACCGGAACCGTCCCGATGATGCGCCGATCGGCTACATCCCGGTGGATGCGTTGTTTTCGCCGGTCCGTCGCGTCTCCTACAAGGTCGACCCGACCCGTGCCGGCGAGAGCCTCGACAAGGACAAGCTGACGCTGACCGTCGAGACCAACGGCGCCGTGTCGCCGGAAGATGCCGTGGCCTATGCGGCGCGCATCCTTCAGGACCAGCTCACCGTCTTCGTCAACTTCGAAGAGCCCACCAAGGAAAAGGCCACGGACGCCGTTCCGGAGCTCGCCTTCAACCCGGCGCTGCTCAAGAAGGTCGACGAGCTCGAGCTCAGCGTGCGTTCGGCGAACTGCCTCAAGAACGACAATATCGTCTACATCGGCGACCTCATACAGAAGACCGAGGCCGAGATGCTCCGCACCCCGAATTTCGGGCGCAAGTCGCTCAACGAAATCAAGGAAGTGTTGGCGCAGATGGGTCTCCATCTGGGCATGGATGTCGCCAACTGGCCGCCGGAGAATATCGACGATCTGGCCAAGCGCTACGAAGATCACTATTAAGCCCGTCGCGAGACGCGCCCCTTAAGGGAGTTACCCAAATGCGCCACGGTAATGCTAACCGTAAGCTCAACCGGACCTCGAGCCACCGCAAGGCCATGTTCGCCAACATGTCTGCCGCGCTGATCAAGCACGAGCAGATCGTCACCACCTTGCCCAAGGCCAAGGAGTTGCGTCCGATCGTCGAGAAGCTGATCACGCTCGGCAAGCGCGGCGATCTGCATGCCCGCCGCCAGGCCATCGCCCAGATGAAGGACGAGACGCAGGTCAAGAAGCTCTTCGACGTGCTCGGCCCCCGTTACAAGGATCGCAACGGCGGCTATATCCGCATCCTCAAGGCCGGCTTCCGCTTCGGCGACAATGCCCCGCAGGCGGTGATCGAGTTTGTCGACCGCGACGTCGATGCCAAGGGCCAGGATTCTGGTCCGGTGCAGGCCCGCGAAGAGGAAGCCGAGGCGGCATAAGCTGCTGGGCGACCACTGTGGTTTCGGAAAGGCGGTCCATTTAGGCCGCCTTTTTGTTTGTTTCTGTGATCGAGGGCAAATTGTGATTGGGAGCCAGACCTTTGTCTCTTGCTCTGCGCTCTTACCGTGTTACGGGACCATGGTGCTCTCGTAACGGCCGCATCACAGCCGATCGCTATCAGGAGTACCGCCGCGAAAGGGATTCGCGGTAGCATCGGGGGACAAACATTGACGGACAAGGGCTTGGTGCTGGTCACGGGAGCGACCGGCTTCGTTGGCAAATGGACCATTCTGCGCCTGCTGCAGGCGGGCTATCCGGTCCGGGGCACCATTCGCTCGATGCGCCGCGCGCCTGACGTGTTCCGGACGGTCAACGCTGAAGTCGGCAAGGAAGCAGCCAACCGGCTTGAGCTGGTGGAAGCCGACCTGCTCGACGACAAGGGCTGGGCCGAAGCGATGCAGGGCGTTTCGGCGGTGATGCATGTCGCTGCGGCCATCCGGGCCGATGAACCAAGGGACCAGGACCTCGTCATTCGACCCGCGCTGGAGGGCACCGAACGCGTGCTGAAGGCGGCACACGCTGCCGGCATCAAGCGCTTCATTCTCACCTCGTCGATTGCCACCGTTGGCTACGGCCACGGCCATACCACCGGTCGCCGGGTCTACGACGAGAGCCATTTCACCAACCTAGAAGGGATGCAGTTCACCTGGGCCTATTGCATCGGCAAGACCCGGGCCGAGCGGCTCGCGTGGGATTTCGCCAAGGCGAACGGCATGGATCTTACCACGATCCATCCGGGCGCCATTATCGGCCCGGCTTTGGACGAGGACGCCTCGATCTCGATAGGATTGGTGACCGGGCTGCTCGATGGGTCCACGCCCGCGCTGCCGAGCAATGGCTTTTCGATCATCGATGTGCGCGACGTCGCAGACCTGCATGTTGCCGCGCTCGAACAGCCCCAGGCAGCCGGGGAACGGTACCTCGCGACCTCGGACTACACGCCCTTCCCGGAGGTGGCGAAGATCCTCCGCGCTGCTTATCCGGACCGAAAGGTGACGATGCGCACCGTGCCGGACTGGCTCATCAAGCTGCTCGCCCGGTTCGGTGGCCCGACCCGCCAGATCATCAACGACATCGGCAACGAGAAGGTGTTCGACGGCACCAAGGGCGAAAAGCTGCTGGGCCGCAAGTTCATCTCCGCCAAGCAGTCGATCCTCGACACCGCCGAGAGCGTCATCCGTCTGGGGCTGCTGAAGGGCGCCTAGCGGGTGAGCCTCCAGGCCACATAGAGCTGCCGCAACTCGCGCATCGAGGCGATTTCAACCATCGGAAGACCGGTCTGTCGCAGTCGCATCCGGTCGCGTTCGCGGTTCTTTGGCTGCACCAGCAGAACCCAGCGGATCATCTCCCACTTGACGCTGTCCCTGGCGCCTTCAAGCGCCCCAACGCGGTTCGGTTGGAACACCGTCCGTCGCAGATAGCGGCCGAAATTGGCCCACCGGTTGTCGCCGAGGAGGATGATGCCCGTAGCGCGAGCGATCCGCTGGGGCATCAGAGCCGAGTAGTTGCCGTCCATGACCCAGCGCTCGTCCAGGATCGCCTCATCGTGGAGTGCGCGAAACTCCTCATCCGGCCGTTGTACCCAGTCGGTCCCAGGCAGGTGGCGGAAGAGATCGACATGATAGGCAACCGAGCCGAGTTTGCCCGCGATCGCCGCCGCCAGCGTCGACTTGCCCGCATTGGACGGTCCGCAGATCATGATCCGCGGGCCAAGCGTTTCGAGTGGCAGAAACTCCATGACACCCCCCTTGACGAAAAAGGCCACCCCGAAGGATGGCCTAAAATGATCCGCGGCAGCCGCCGCGTTATTCCGGCTGCATGTCCTTGCCGGTATAGACGTCCTCGACCCAGTACTGGTCGCGGCGATAGAAGCCGTTGAACGGTGTCAGTGACGCCTGGGTGTAGGCCCCCATCAGGCCAAACTCGACCCAGTCGTCCTCATCGACATCGGAGGGCAGGGTGAAGATCTGAGGCAGCACATCGTAGCTGTCGCAGGTGGGACCCCAGACGGTAAAGTCGGAGTAGTTGCCGTCGTTGTCGTGGAGGCGCGGGCCGCGCCACACCCGGGTCGGCGGCGTGAAGTGCATGAACTTCACTTCCATGAGCGATCCGTATGCGCCGTCGTTGAGGTAGACAGACTGTCCACCGCGCTGGTGCTTCACCCGCAGCAGCAGCGACGTGGACGAGGTCACGAGCGCACGGCCGGGCTCGATGATGAGCTCGGGCCGGCTGCCGGCAAAATTGTCCTTCACCGCCTGCGCGATGGTCTCGAAATAGTAGTCCATCGGCGGCGCCTCGCTGGTCGGGTAGGGGGCGGGGTAGCCGCCGCCGATATTGAGGCGCTTGAGCGTGATGCCGCTCTCCTCGGCGATCTTTGCCGCGGCGTGGATGTGCCGCTCATAGGCATAGACGTCTTCGCACTGGCTGCCGACGTGGAAGCAGAGCGACGGCGTGTAGCCCATCTGCTCGACCAGGCGCACGATTTCGGCCGCACCATCCTGCATGACGCCGAACTTGATGCCGAAATCGTACGATTTCAGCGCCTTGCCGGCCTTGAAACGGGTGGTGACCTCGATGTCGCGGCTGGGGCTCACGACCGCGGCCAGCTGGTCGAGCTGCTGCGGATGGTCGATCGTGAAGGAGCGGACCCCGAACTCTTCGTACGCCCGCTCGATTTCGCGCTTGTTCTTGATCGGATTGTTGTAGTGCATCACCGCGCCTGGCGCGTAGTCGCGGACGAGCTCCATCTCGTGGTTGGAGGCCACGTCGAAGGCCTTGAGACCTTCCTCGTGCAGCTGCCGGAGGATGTGCGGCGAGGGATTGCATTTGACCGCATAGGTCAAAAGCCCCTCGAACCCCTTCTTGAACACCTTCACCGACCGGTGCAGTTCCTTGCGCGAGAACAAGAACGCGGGAAAGTCCGGCTCCACGGTCGCGATCAGCTGCGAGGTGTTGGCGTAGACCGTGTTTTCATCGGCCTCAGTGGTGGTCGGCTCAGTCATTGGCGGCTAACCTTTCCGGCGTCCTCGCGCGGAGGCCATCCCCGGGCGAAACGAGCGCTGCATATAGGGGCCAACGCCCCCCTCTGCAAATGATAATTTCTCCGCAATGTTCCGGAGAGGTGTGACACCTTAATGGCGTCAGAATCCGGGGTTTTCTCCACCCGTCCATCGCCACAGCAACAATCATGTCGCAGATGTCTCCTCGCTTCTTTCTCGCTCTCGCGTTGACCCTCGCCGCCGGTCTTGGCATCGGCGGTTTCACCCTGACCCCCGCTACTCTGCCCGGGCCCGTCGCCGCTCAGGAGCCGGCACGAGCGGTTCCGGAGACACAGGCGCAGGTGCTGCTGAGCTTTGCACCTGTGGTGAAGTCGGTGACCCCGTCAGTCGTCAACGTCTATGCGACCACGATCGAGCCGGCGGTGACGTCGCCCTTTGCCGGCGATCCGTTCTTCGAGCGCTTCTTTGGTGGTCGCGGCATGTTCCAGAGCCGGCCACGCGAGAGCCAGTCGCTTGGGTCTGGCGTGATCGTCGAGGCCTCCGGCGTCATTCTCACCAACTCCCACGTTGTGAACGGGGCGACTGACATCCGCATCGCCACCTCCGACGGGCGCGAATATCCCGTCGATCTCGCTCTCGACGATCCCAAGACCGATCTTGCGGTTCTCCGCATCAAGGATCCCGCCGGCGCGACTTTTCCGGCCATTTCCTTTGCCGATTCCGACGGGCTGCAGGTCGGCGACCTGGTGCTCGCGATCGGCAACCCTTTTGGTGTTGGGCAGACCGTGACATCGGGGATCGTCTCGGCGCTGGCGAGGACCGGTGTCGAGAGCTCGAACTACGAGTTCTTCATCCAGACCGACGCTGCCATCAACCCAGGCAATTCCGGAGGCGCGCTGGTTGACCTTTCGGGGCGGCTGGTCGGCATCAACACGGCCATCTTCTCGCGCTCGGGCGGTTCGGTCGGCATTGGGTTCGCCATTCCCTCCAACATGGCCAAGGTGGTGGCGGAAGCAGGCATTTCCGGTGGCGCGCTGGTTCGGCCATGGTTCGGCGCCAGACTGCAGGCCGTGACCTCAGATATTGCCTCAGGCATCGGCCTCGACCGGGTTCGTGGCGCCATCATCACCGAGATCGCGCCGGGCGGACCGGCTGAGCGGGCTGGTCTGCGCGCCGGTGACGTGATCCTTTCCGTCGATGGCTTCGCCGTCGATCAGCCGAGCGCCTTCGACTTCCGTTTGGCGACACGGAAACTCGGCACGGAGGTGAGCATCGACTATGTTCGTGATGGGCGGCCAGCCAGCGTTGCGGTTGCGCTGGAGGGACCACCGGGCGGCGGACCCGGGCAGGTGGCTACCGTCGATGGCCAAACGCGCTTCGCCGGTGTGACTGTGGAGACCGTGAACCCCGCAATTGCGCAGGAGCTCGGACTTCCGTTCAATACGCAGGGCATTGTGGTACGCGAGGTCGCCCAGGGCTCGCCGGCGCAGCGCATGGGACTCGAAGCCGGCGACGTCATCCTCAACCTCAACGGACACGACATGAATGACGCCAAGACGTTCCGCGATTTCGCCAACGCTCGGCCTGATGGTTGGGACATCGTGCTGCAGCGCGGTGGGCGCACCTTCCGCTCTTACGTGAGTGGCTGATGTCGCTTTTTGACAGCACGGCGCCCCGGCCTTTGGCCGAGGAGCTGCGGCCGCGACGCCTGAGCGAGGTCATCGGGCAAGACCACCTGCTCGGCCCCGGCGGCCCGATCGGCCGCATGGTGGCCGCCGGCCGCGTCTCGTCCTTCATCCTCTGGGGGCCGCCGGGAGTGGGCAAGACAACGATTGCCCGGCTGGTAGCTAAGGAAGTCGGCCTCGACTTCGTGCAGCTGTCGGCCGTTCTCTCCGGCGTCGCCGACTTGCGCAAGGTCATCGCCGAAGCCAAGGCGTTGCGCGAAGGGGCAGGGCGGCAGACCGTGATGTTCGTGGACGAACTCCACCGCTTCAACCGCAACGTCCAGGACGCGCTGCTGCCCCATGTCGAGGACGGCACCGTCATCCTGATCGGCGCCACCACCGAGAACCCGAGCTTTTCGATGGTCGCGGCGCTGCTCTCTCGAGCCAAGGTCTACACTCTGCGGCGCTTCGAAAAGCCCGACCTGGCAATCCTGGCCGAGCGGGCCGAGGCCCATGTCGGCAAGAAGCTGCCGGTCACCGACGAAGCCCGGGATGCCATGCTGGAGATGGCTGATGGCGACGGCCGCTACCTCATCGGCCTCGCCGAGGAGCTGTTCGCGCTGCCCGAGGGGACGATCCTCGACGTTGCCGGCCTCGCCGAGACCGTACAGAAGCGCGCCCCGGTCTACGACAAGGGGCAGGAGGAGCACTACAATCTCCTCAGCTGCTTCCATAAGAGCCTGCGGGGATCAGACGTCCAGGCGGCCATGTACTGGGCGCAGCGCATGCTGGTGGGCGGCGAGCACCCTGACACCATCTTCCGCCGGCTCGCCTGCGCCGCTTCCGAGGATGTCGGCATGGCCGACCCGCAGGCCATGGTGCAGGTGATCACCGCCTGGGCCGCCTTCGACCGCACGGGCCTACCCGAGGGCGAGCTGTTCATGGCCCAAGCCATTGCCTATGTGGCGACCGCGCCCAAGTCGAACGCCGCCCATGTCGCCTTTGCGGCCGCCAAGCAGATGGCCATGCAGACGGGCTCGCTGGCGCCGCCAAAACATATCCTCAATGCGCCAACCAAGCTGATGAAAGAACTCGGCTACAACAAGGGGTATCGCTACGATCACGACTACCCCGATGCCTTCTCGGGCCAAGAGTTTTTCCCCGACGAGTTGGCCGGCGGCAGTCGCCCCGAATTCTATAAGCCGAACGAGCGCGGCTTCGAGCGAGAAGTCATCAAGCGCCTCGATTTCTGGTCCAGCCGCCGCAACCAGCGCCGTGAGGAGGAGGGCGAGTAGAAGTCCGGCTCGATGTCTCCGTGATCCTCTCCCGCGTGCCGGAGGACCGGCCAAGCCGGTTGAGGGGCGACCACACGGACCGCCCCCTTCCCAACAGCCCCGACCATCCGTATTACACCCGCATGACCCCATATCTCCTCGTCGGCATAGGCGGCGCAATTGGTGCCATCGCGCGTTACGCTGCCTCGGTCGCCATTGGCAGCTTCGCAAACGGCTTCCCGATCTGGACCTTCCTGGTCAACATTATCGGTTCGGTCGCCATGGGGGTGCTGATCGGCGTCCTCGCCAAGTACACCCCCCAATACCAGAACGAGATCCGGCTGTTCGTCGCCGTTGGCATCTTCGGCGGCTTCACCACCTTTTCGAGCTTCTCACTCGATGCGATCACCCTGTTCGAGCGCGGCGAATTCGGGCTCGGGGCGATCTATATCGTCGGTTCGGTCATCCTGTCGCTCACCGGACTGTGGATGGGCCTCTTGGCCATGCGGGTGGCGATATGAGCGGCGTCCGAATGCAAACCGTCGCCCGCGACGAAGACGGCATGCGGCTCGACCGCTGGTTCGCCACTCATTTCCCACAGGTCACCTTCGGGCACCTGCAAAAGCTGCTGCGCTCGGGCCAGGTCCGGGTCGACAGCGCCCGGGTGAAGACCAACACGCGGCTCGAATCCGGCCAGGTGGTCCGCGTCCCGCCCATCGGCGAAGCGCCCGAGCGGCCCGAGGGGCAGGTGGACGAGGAGGAGGCACGCTACCTCCGCAGCCTCATTCTCTACGAGGACGACGAGCTCTACGTCTTCAACAAGCCGCACGGGCTCGCCTCGCAGGGCGGCTCGGGGACGAAGCGGCACATGGATGGGCTGCTGAAAAACCTGCCCAACAAGAAGGGCGAGGCGCCGCGGCTCGTTCATCGTCTCGACCGCGATACTTCCGGCTGCCTCGTGGTGGCCAAGAGCAAGGCGGCAGCGACGCATTTTGGCGCCGTGTTCAGCTCGCGGTCGGCGCGAAAAATCTACTGGGCGGTGGTCGCCGGCAACCCGAAGCCGCCGCAGGGGACGATCTCGTGCTTTCTCGCCAAGCAGGAGACCCGGGACGGCGAGCAGATGGTGGTCGTCCCAAACGGCACGCCGGGCGCGCAGCACTCGATGACGCATTATTCGACCACCGATACCGCCAGCCGGCGCTTCGCCTGGGTGACGCTGAAGCCCGTCACGGGGCGTACGCACCAGCTTCGCGTGCACATGGCGCAGCTCGGCAATCCCATCATCGACGACCCGCGCTACTTCAACATCCACAACTACGAGCCATCCGAGGGGCTGGGTCACGGGCTGCATCTCCATGCGCGCCGCATCATGCTGCCGCTGCGCAACGGCCAGAAACTCGATATCTCAGCGCCGCTGCCGCCGCACATGCAGCAAAGCTTCGATGCCCTCGGCTTCGATGCCGAGCGCTACGACGTGCAGGACCAGGATCCCGAGCAAGGCTGATCACACTGCCCTGAAATTTCCGCGAGTCGGGAATTTCCGTCCGCCGCTCGCGTTCTGGCGTAAGGTCCAATTCCGGGCCGGAGGGATATTTCGATGAAACTCATGTTTACCGCGGCCACCGCCGCGCTTTGTGCATTTGCCGTTCCCGCATTCGGGCAGGATGACAAGATGAGCTTTTTCGTCACCAGCCAGGGGTCAGGTGACGGCGCCAATCTGGGCGGACTCGAGGGCGCCGATGCGATCTGCCAGAAGCTGGCGGAGGCGGCTGGCTCGACGGGCAAGACCTGGCGCGCCTATCTCTCGGCCGAAGGTATCAATGCCAAGGACCGCATCGGCACCGGACCTTGGTACAATGCCAAGGGTGTCGAGATTGCCGCAGACGTGGCCTCGCTCCACAGCGACAGCAATAATATCACCAAGGAGACCGCGCTCACCGAAACCGGCGAGGTGGTGAAAGGGCGCGGCGACGATCCCAATCAGCATGACCTGCTGACCGGCTCGAATGCAGATGGCACGCTTGCGGCTGGGCAGACCTGCAACGACTGGACCAGCAACGCCGACGGCACGGCCATGCTGGGACATTCGGACCGCATGGGCCCGGCTTCCCTCGCCACGGCCACCTCGTGGAACGCGGCGCATCCGTCGCGGGGCTGCAGCCCGGAGGCGCTGATCAGCACCGGCGGCAACGGCTACTTCATGTGCTTCGCGACCGACTGACGGCGGCGTGACAGGGCGGGAAAACTATGCTTCACGGAGCGGCGAAGGAGACCCTCTTTGCCGCTCATCATGTTCGACATGGATGGCACGCTGATCGACACTCACGGGTTGATCGCCGAGCACATGGCCACCGCATTCGCGGGCAACGGCCTGCCAGAACCGACGCCCACCGATGTCCGCCAGATCATCGGCCTCTCGCTGCCGGTGGCGATCGGTAGGCTGGCCCGATCCGAGGACACCGCTTTCGTCGGCCGGCTGGTGGAGAGCTACAAAACCGCCTATCGCGAGAGCTTCGAGCAGAATGCCGACCGCGAGCCGCTCTATCCCGGGGCCCGCGAGGCGCTCGACCGGCTGCGCCGGAACCGCTCGACGCTGCTGGGCATCGCGACGGGCAAGGGGCTGGCGGGCGTCCATCGTATCCTCGGCAACCACAAGCTCACCGAGCATTTTATCACCCTGCAGACCCCGGACCACAATCCGAGCAAGCCCGATCCCGGCATGCTGCTGTCCGCCATGGCCGAAACCGGCATGAGCCCAAAAGAGACCATCATGGTGGGCGATACCGTGTTCGATGTCGAACTGGCGG
>DATCRS010000169.1:0-7014 GCA_036568845.1 Devosia sp.
CCCGACGCGCGGGACAATGCCAGAAACCCCGGTCCCCGGAGGCGGATGCCGTCTCACTAAACAAATACCAGAGGCGGTATCCGCCTCCGGGCCCGTCACGCTCTTTGACATCCCCGGAGGGTCACACCCGGCCGGTGCATCGGTCATGCGCGGGGGTTACCACCCCCCGCCGCCGCCACCGCCGCCTCCGCCGCCAGAGGAGCCGCCGCCACCACCGCCGCTCGACGAGAAGCCGGAGGACGAGGAGGAGACGGGTTGGGCTGCGACCATGGCGGCGGACATTCCGGTGGTGGCGGCGGCGACGGTCTTCGAGAAACCGCCGCTCGACGAACTCCAGCTGTCGCGGCTGCGGTACCAGCTGGGCTGATAGCTTTCGTCGGCGTCCTGGACGGCGTGCCGGGCAAGCTCGCCTTCGAAGTGCTCGGACCAGGGCTTTTCGACCCCAAGCGCGATGGCGAAAGGCAGGATCTGCTCGAAGCGCGAGACGGTCATGGCCGGCGCCTTGCCCTCGAAGTTGAGGCGGTTCTTCTCCGCGGTCTCGAGGTACATCTTGAAGCCGTCGATCTGGTCCATGACCTTGCGGCCCTGCACGGTGGGTGCCCGCATCAGGACCCCGAAGACGATGTTGACGGCGACAATGGAAATAGCGGCGATCAGTCCGTTCTCCAGACGAATGTCGGCCAGTGCGCTCAGGCCGATGCCGAAGAGGTTGCTGCCGCCGACGACCACCCAGATGAGGATGATGATCTTGCTCATCAGGCTGCCGGACCAGAGGTTGCGCAGCAGCGTGGAGAAGACGCCGATGGCAATGCCGCCGATGAAGGCAAAGAGCAGGTAGATGGCATCCATCACGCCGGTGAAGACGAGGGCAAGGAGCAGCACCACCGAGAGGGCGACGCCGATCAGGACGTAGCCGATATTGTCGTTGAAGTAGCGCGAGCGGTTCTCCGTTTCGATCGCTTTCACGAACTCGCCGCGCTTCTCGTTGAGCTTGGGGCCATTGCTGGTGTTGACGATCACGGTGCCTTTGCTGGCGAGGTAGTCGTAGATGACCTTCTCGCCCGACGGGAGCTCCCCGGGTGCCTTGTCCGTGACGGTGACCTTGAGGTTCTTGGCGACGTTGTCGATGGTGACCAGGCCCTTGACCCCAAGATCGAAGATGGCAGCCGTAAAGGCGGTCCAGCCCGAGTTCTGCCAGCCCATGCGGTTGACGTAGTGCGTCAGCGCCGGTGAGAAGCCCTTGGGCGCATAGAACAGCGGGATGATGGTGCCTTTAGCCGGGTCGCGGCCGACCGCGGACCAGGCAAAGAGGTTGTAGGCGAGAACCAGGAACACGGCGACGCCCGGGAAGACGAGGTCGCGATGGTCGGAAATCCAGTTGAAGACCGCCGTCAGTCCTTCTGGCTGCGTGAGGATGCCCTTCTGAAACGCTGCGGCCACGGTTACGCCTTCTCCTGGCTCGAGGCGGCGCGTGGCGGTGATGGTAGCCGTGTTGTCGGAGGTCCGAACGATGTCGACGGCCTGCTCGGTGGAGCCGATTTTGCCGGTATAGCCGGCGAGCTGGGAGATGACGGCGCCCTGCGGCAGCGTGATCCTCGTCACCGAGCGCTCGATTGGAAAATCCCAGTAGTTGCCGGTGGCGTTCCAGTAGAGCTCGTCGTGGTCGTGGAAGAACCGGCCCATGCGGCTCATGGTGTAGCGGATGGCGTAGGTGTGCGAGCCGTAAGTGAGGAAGACATCGGGGTCGCCAATGCGGATGCGCTGGATCAGCGGAGTGACCGTCTCGAGCTCGTAGGGCTCGGGGCGGCCGTCCCGCTGGACCGAGAGCACGCGCAGGTCGGAACGGACGCGCGAGCCGTCCGGGTTCACCATGGTGGTGAAGATGTCGCGGAAGATGCCACGGCGGATCTGGGTGCCTTCGGCATTGACGGTGATGGTCTCGGTGACCTCCACCGAACCGTCGGTCTTGAGGGTCACGGCCGTGTCGAACGAGGAGATGGTTTCCTCGGCCATGACCGGCAGGGAGAAGAGCAGCGCCACCAGCAGCAGCGCCATCGCAATGAGGCGCGCAGCTCCCTTCCCCGCCTCGGCGGCGAGCGAGGTGGTGCCGTGGCGGACGAGCGGCGACACGCGGCTGAACATGATGCTCTCCCCCTGCCCGCGCTTTAGAACTTCACCGACGGGACGGCGCGATCGGCCTCGTTCTCGAGCTCGAAATATTCGGCCTTCTCGAACTTGAACATGTTGGCGACGATGACCGAGGGAAAGGTTTCAACGGCCGTGTTCAGGTTGCGGACGGTGCCGTTGTAGTAGCGGCGGGAAAGCTGCAGCTCGTCCTCGACGGTCTGCAGTGCTTGCTGGAACTCGAGGAAGGTCGTGTTGGCCTTGAGGTCGGGATAGGCTTCCGCGATCGCGAGCAGCCGGCCCAGGGCGCCAGAAAGGGCGCCTTCGACCTTGGCGCGTTCCTCGGGCGAGGCATTGGCAGCGGCCGTGGCATCGGCACGGGCTTTGGTTACCGCCTCGAGCGTCTCGCGCTCGTGGCCCATGTAGCCTTTGACGGTTTCGAGCAGGTTGGGGATGAGGTCGGTGCGGCGCTTCAGCTGCACATCGATGCCCGACCAGCCCTCCTGGCTGAGCTGACGGTTCTTGACGAGGTCGTTGTAGAGATAGACGCCGTAGCCGAGTACGGCGACGACGATGGCGAGAATGATCAGGCCGGTCATGATGCCCTCCAGGTGATGGGTGCGCGTGGCGTGTCACGCGAATGGTGGCAGGTTGCCCCTGCCGCCGCAATTGCGGCACACCGGCTGAATGGAGGATGAATGGCGGCGCTGAAGGGCCGCGGGACGCTACTCCGCGCCGCCGCCGGCGGTCTGGAGCCAGGCCTCGCCGCAGAGCTTTGCGAGGTCGCGGATGCGGAGGATGTAGCTCTGGCGTTCGGTGACCGAGATGACGCCGCGCGCGTCGAGGAGGTTGAAGGTGTGCGACGCCTTGACGACCTGTTCATAGGCCGGCACGGCCATGGTCTGGCGATTGCCGGCGGCGCCCTTCTTGAGGATCGCCTTGCACTCGTCCTCGGCGTCCTTGAAGTGACGGAAGAGCATGTCGGTGTCGGCGGCCTCGAAATTGTACTTCGAGAATTCCTGCTCGTTCTGCAGGAAGACGTCGCCATAGGTGACCTTCTCGTCGCCGGAGCGGCCGTTGAAGTTGAGGTCGTAGACGTTCTCGACGCCCTGCACATACATGGCGAGCCGCTCCAGGCCGTAGGTGATCTCGCCCGGCACGGGCTTGCACTCGAAACCGGCGACCTGCTGGAAATAGGTGAACTGGCTCACCTCCATGCCGTCGCACCAGCATTCCCAGCCGAGACCCCAGGCGCCGAGGGTCGGGCTTTCCCAGTCGTCCTCGACAAAGCGGATATCGTGCAGCGCGGCGTCGAGGCCGATTTCGGCCAGGGAGCGCAGGTAGAGTTCCTGGATATTGTCGGGCGACGGCTTCAGGATGACCTGGAACTGGTAGTAGTGCTGCAGCCGGTTGGGGTTTTCGCCATAGCGGCCGTCCTTTGGGCGGCGCGAGGGCTGCACATAGGCGGCCTTCCATGGCCTAGGGCCGAGGGCGCGGAGGGTGGTAGCGGTGTGGAAGGTGCCGGCGCCCATCTGCATGTCGTAGGGCTGCAGGATGACGCAACCTTGCTCGGCCCAGAAATTCTGCAGCGTCAGGATGAGACCCTGGAAGGAGTTCTTCGGGTCCATGTGGGCGGGGCGATCGGTCATCTGGTGGGTCCGGCTGGAAGTGCGGCGCGAACCTAGTGGCAGCCTTCACACCGGTCAACGGGTGGGGCCTATCGTCGATGCTGGAGCATGGCCGCGGCCCACCGCTCCACCATGCTGCGGGGCGGAATGGCGAAGCCGATGTCCGCTTGGATGCGAGGATCGCGCGTATGAGCCAATAGCTGGTCGACGGCGCCGCCGCTCCCGCCTCCAACTGCGCAGCAGCACACGGAAATGCTTCGCAATTCGCAGACGGGGGCGAGGAAAGGCATGGTTGGGTTGATCGACAGCGACGTGAGCCACCTTGGCCTCCCTAGTTTAGGTGAGGCCGAGTATGCGGCAATCGAAGCAACATCCCTGTCAGCCAGCCGGCCGACAAGAGCCTGTCCCCCGAATGGGGTACGTCATACCGGGGCGACGGCGGTCAGCAGCACGCGGACCAGTGCAGGCTGGGTGCGCACGCCGGTCTTGTCGAAGATGCGGTTGAGATGCGTCCGGGCTGTGTGCGGAGTGATCGACCTGCGCTCGGCAATCTCGGGCAGGGCGAGCCCTTCGGCGATGAGGGCAGCAACCCGCTTCTGAGCTTCGGACAGGCTGTAGACCGCCGCCGCGAACTCAAGCCGATCCTCACTGACGCGGGTCTCCCCAAACGTCAGGAAGAGCATGCCTGCGTCGAGCATTACCCAATAGACCCGGGGCGGCTGATCCAGGCCAGCATCCGCAACGATGGGTCTTGCCGCCTGCGTCGACATGAGACCTACGTCTTGGGCCATCACCCACTTCAGCGCATCTTGAAGCTGGCGATCCAGGCGATGGTCGCGAAAACGCAGACTACCGTTGCGAACCGTCAGGTCGTCGGAATCGGCAAGCGCCTCGGCTGCCGCGGGGCTCTGCCAGAGTACGCGTCCGTCCACGGCGAGCCGCACGGTCCGGACGCCTTGGGGGCCCGAGTTCCCGTCGAGAAACCCCAGGAACGCGATCTTCCACGCTCCATCGTGCCTTTCGAAGATGCGCACCTCATGCACGATGCCCGGGCCTACATGTCCCGGCGTGTAGTAGCACGGGTACTCTTGGACATAGGTAGCCCACGCCATATCGCCGCGAATCTGCAGGCTGAGATCTGTAACCTTCGTCTCGTAGGCGTTCTCCAGATTCCGCGGCAGCTCTTCCATCTTGACGCGTTTGGAGAGTTCGTCCCAACTCCGGCGCACGAAGATGCCGCCGTGCTGCCACCAGCCCCAGCGTGTGGTGTAGGGCGCGTGCACGAAGCACGTTTCCCAGAGCTCCAGATCCCTGGTCCAGATCGCGATCCGGTTACGGTGGCTCAGCGCCACGATCTCTTCGTAGTCGGCGGTTGTATCGGTCATCGCACGGCCCCCCACCGGCTGAAGGATACGCCGAAGGGGTAGGACGGTCGATGATCTCATGCTGGTGCGGCGCGAACCCGATGGGATCGCGCCGCCGGGCAATCTCACGCCGCTGCCGGCGGGATGTTTTGGTTGAGGCGGAAGAGGTTC
Source organism: Devosia sp. (assembly GCA_036568845.1). Taxonomy (GTDB): domain Bacteria; phylum Pseudomonadota; class Alphaproteobacteria; order Rhizobiales; family Devosiaceae; genus Devosia_A. The sequence continues at coordinate 5,288 of DATCRS010000169.1, forward strand.
TGGGGGTCGTATTTAGCCTTGATCTGGCGGAGGCGGTCCCAGGTCGCGTCGGGATAGGCGGCGCGGACGCGGTCGGGACCCTCGTCGGCAAGGAAGTTGACATAGGCGGTCGGGCGCGGCTTCAGCGCTGCCGAGAACGTGTCGACCCAGGCCTGGCGCTTGGGCTTGTCCTCGGGGCCGTCGTAGAACGCGGCGACGTTGAGCATGATCTTCTCGTTTCGGTGGGCATAGGCCGTCGCATCCGGCGCGACGCGGCCGTGAGCGCCGCCGAGGACGCGGATCTGCAGAACGCGGAAACCCGGTTCGGGCAGGTCGACGTGCTTCATCACCGTGGTGCCATCGATGCCGTCAACGAAGAGGGTCTTGGCGATGGCGGTAGGGTGATAGTCGGGGTCGTCCTCGCCGAAGATCGCCGAATAGGGCGAGGTTTTCACCATGTCGGCCAGCGGCTTCAAGGCGCGGAACGGGGCCAGCACCTTCTCGGCCTGGGCCGGATCGCCGGACCAGGCGAGCATCGAAAGGATCACCGGCTTGCCGTGCAGTGAGGCGTCGAGGAACGGCATGGGGGGCGCCGGCATGACATTGCCGATCCCGGAGAATTCCTCCGGCGCCGCCTCTGCGGCAGCCACAAAGGCGTCGATGGTTTCGGCTGTGGCCGGCAGCACCATCATGCCGCCAGTGAAGGCGGGAAGCTCGGAGAGCCGGAACTGCATGCGGGTGACGACGCCGAAATTGCCGCCGCCGCCGCGAATGGCCCAGAACAGGTCGGATTCGTTGCTGGCATCGACCTTGTGCAGCTGGCCGTCGGCAGTGACCACTTCGGCAGCGAGCAGGGAATCGATGGTGAGGCCAAGCTTGCGGACGAGGTACCCTACCCCGCCGCCGGTGACGAGGCCGCCGAGGCCCACCGAGCCGGTGTCGCCGAAGCCGACCACGAGACCATGCGGCTCGGCCGCCTTCGTGAACTGGCCGGCGGTGGCGCCGGCTTCGGCCCAGGCGGTGCGGGCGGGGACGTCGAGCTCGATCTTGTTCATCTCGCGCATGTCGATGACGAGGCCGCCTTCGGAAAGGCTGTAGCCGGCAATGCTGTGGCCGCCGCTGCGGACGGCGAGTTCGAGGCCGTGGTCGCGGGCGTAATTGACGGCGTCGGCGACGTCGGCGGCGGTTTTCACGAGGGCGATGGCGGCCGGGTGCTTATCGATGCCCCCGTAAATCACCTGACGCAGCTTGTCGTAGTCGGTGTCCGCGGGCAGGACGAGGCGGCCGGAAATACGGGACTTCAGGTCAGTAAGGCTCATAACAGGCTCCCTTCATTACTTAAGTAATTACTTGAGTGTATGGGATTGCGATGTCAAGTATCGCGGTTGTCGGAATCGTTGGGGCGGAAGGTGCCGTCCTTGTCGCGCTTCAAGGTGATCACGTCCGGCCGCGCGCGCTCTGCCAGGTCGCGCTGACGCTTGGCCTTGTCGATGGCGCGAAATTCGCCTTTCCAATCGCGCCAGATGCGGCGGAGACCCCACCAGATCAGAAGGCCGATAATAACAAAGAGCAGGATGCGGAGGATAGTTGCGGTCATTTCAGAGCCCCAGACGGGACCAAAGGGCCCGATCCTCTAGGGCTTCAGCTGCGCCGGCGGCGAGCGAAAAGCCAAGCGGCGGGAGGCTGAAAAGGCTGCGTTTTGGCTCCAAAAGTCGAAGTTGGACGTCCTTGCCGTAGCGATCATGGAG
>DATCRS010000170.1:0-16003 GCA_036568845.1 Devosia sp.
GTCGATCAAGCGGTTCCGACAGCGATACACCGCGACCTTCGGCGGCATAGAGCGGATCGTCCACCGTATTGCCGCCGAAGGTCGCGGTGTATCGCTGTCGGAACCGCTTGATCGACTCGTCGGTGAGCAACACCTCGCTCATCGGCGCCAGGGCGATGCGCTTCAGGTTCCCCGTCGTCCGTTGGCTGTCCGGATCGAAAGTGCGGATGGTTTCGAGCTGCCGGCCGAAGAAGTCGAAGCGAAGTGGCGTCTCCATGCTGGCCGGGAAGAGGTCGACCAGACCACCGCGCACCGCGAATTCGCCGGCTTCGCGCACCGTCGGCACCCGCAGGTAACCATTGTTGGCGGCCCATTCGATCAGCTTGTTGCTGTCCACCACTTGCCCGGCGGCGGCCGCGAAGGACATGCCGGCCACGACTTCGACCGGCGGCAGTTTCTGGATCAGCGCGTTGACGGCAGTGAGGACGATGGCGCCTTTGGTGGCCTCGCTGGTCAGCGTCGAGAGTGCCGTCATGCGGGCAGCGATGGTGACGCCGTTGGGCGAGACGCGGTCGTAGGGCAAGCAGTCCCAGGCTGGCAGCGTGAGGACGGTATGGCCCGGCATCAGCTGCTCGAGCACCTCGGCCATGCGCTGCATGCGCCGTCCGTCTCGCGCCACGAACACCGCGGCAACGCGCGCGTCCGGATCGGCTTTGAGCCGCGCTTCCACCTGGCGAGCGAGCGCGATCGGCTGCATGCCGTCGGGCACGTTGACGATGATGCGGTCGGGACGATGGTCGGTCATTTGGCGGTCCGGAAGGCGATGATTTCGGCGAGGAGAGCGTGGTCAACGGAGCGCGGCGGCACCTCCTGCCCCATCACCCACTTGAGGAGGTCGGTGTCCTCCTCGGCCATAAACGTTTCAAGGCGCAGAAGTTCAGCCTCCCCGAGCCTGTCCGCATGCGCGTCGGCATAGGGCCCGAGCACCAGGTCCATTTCCCGCGTGCCGCGGTGCCAGGCGCGGTACTTCAACCGGCGCCGGCGCATAGCAATGTCATCACCGGCGTCTTTTTGGGGGGCCATGATCGGGTGGTCTCTGCGATGTGGAACGGTGGTTTACGCCGTTCGGCCGGGCGTGTCATCTACCTCTCATGCCGCGTCCCGCTTCGCTTGATCCGCTGTTCCGCTCGCTTCACTCGATCAAGGGGGTGGGGCCGCAGTTATCAGCATTGCTTACCCGCTTCTTCGGCGCGCCCGAGGGGCAGGAGGCCGTGGCGCTCGATCTTCTGATGCACATGCCGTCGGGAATTGTCGATCGGCGGCGCATGGATGGGGTGGCGCGGACCTATATCGGACACATCGCCACGCTGAAGCTGCATATCGACCGACATCAGCCGCCGCCGCGCGGCAAGCCGCAGGTGCCGCACCGGGTGTTCGCGCATGACGAGACAGGCGACATCCAGCTCGTCTATTTCCGCGCCCAGGGCGGCTGGGTGGAAAAGCTGCTGCCGGTCGGTGAAGACCGCTATGTCTCCGGCACGATCGGCTACTTCAACGGCGAAAAGCAGATCACCCACCCGGACTATGTGGTCGAAGTCGAGAAGTTCGACCAGTTGCCACTGGTCGAGCCAGTCTACCCGCTCACGCATGGCCTCACCGCCCGAGCACTGACCAAGCTCACGCGGCAAGTTTTGGAAACCTTGCCCGACCTGCCGGAATGGATCCCGGACGAGACCCTGCAGCGACACAAGTGGCCCGGCTTCCGCGAAGCCATGTACGCTGTGCACGCACCGAATACACCCGACGAGGGCGAACTCTGGAGCCCGGCCCGCATGCGGCTGGATTATGATGAGTATCTCGCCGGGCAACTGGCGCTGATGATCGTTCGCAGCCAGCTCGTCGCGGCCCGTGGCGTCTCGCGCACCTTCACGGGAGAAATCACCGCTCGGGTCGAGGCCGCCCTGCCCTACACGCTCACCGATGGGCAGAAGGCAGCCGTCGAGGACATCCGGCACGATTTGGCATCGCCCGAGCGTATGTCCCGCCTCATCCAGGGCGATGTCGGCGCCGGCAAGACCGTCGTCGCGCTGATGGCGATGGCGGCCGTCGCCGAATCCGGCGCGCAGTCGTCGCTGATGGCGCCGACCGAGATTCTGGCGACGCAGCACTACAAGACGCTGGCGCCGATCTGCGTGACGGCGGGCATCGGAATCGAGCTCCTGACCGGGAAGATGCCCGTTGGCGACCGCCGCGCCGCGCTCGAACGACTCGCCTCGGGCGAGAGCAGCATTGCCGTCGGCACCCATGCGCTCTTCCAGTCCGGCGTCGAGTTCAAAAACCTGGGGCTGACCGTCGTCGACGAGCAGCATCGCTTCGGCGTCCACCAGCGGCTGGCGCTGTCCGAGAAGGGCCAGCACACGGACCTCCTGGTGATGACCGCGACACCGATTCCCCGTACTCTCGTCCTCACCCATTTTGGCGACATGGCCGTCTCGATCCTCCGCGAAAAGCCGCGCGGCCGGCAGCCGATCGACACAGCCGTACTCTCGATCAAAGATTATCCCCGCGTCATCCAGCGGCTGCAGAATAGGGTCGCGGAAGGGGCTCAGGTTTTTTGGGTTTGTCCTCTCGTCGAAGAGAGCGAAAATCTCGACATCGTGAGTGCCGAGGACCGATTTAATGAGCTGAAACAAGTGTTTGGCGAACAGGTTTCGCTCGTCCACGGCCGTTTATCTGCCGTTCATAAACAAGGCCAAATGGAGGCATTCGCTCGCGGCGAGACCAAGATCCTGGTCGCCACCACTGTGATCGAAGTCGGCGTCGACGTCCCCAACGCCACCATCATGATCGTCGAGCACGCCGAGCGATTCGGCCTCGCCCAGCTCCACCAGCTGCGCGGCCGGGTCGGGCGCGGCTCGCAGCGCTCGGCTTGCCTGCTGCTCTACAAGGAGCCGCTGAGCGAAACCGCCAAGGCCCGGCTCGAAACCATCAAGAGCACCGAGGACGGATTCGTCATTGCCGAGAAGGACTTGGAGCTCCGTGGCCAGGGCGACCTGCTCGGCACCCGCCAATCCGGTATGCCCGGCTACCGCCTCGCGGTCCCCGACGTCCACCGGCACCTGCTCGAATATGCACATGACGATGCCCGCGACGCTCTTACCCGCAATCCGGGCCTCACCGGTGCCGAAGGCGAGGCGCTCCGCACCCTGCTCTATCTCTTCCGCAAGGACCTGGCACTGCCGCTGATCCGCTCAGGCTAGGTCGAACGCGTGCCGCTTAAGGTCTTCCAGTGACACGAAATTCAGTGCATGCTCGCTGGTCGAGAGGATAGCGATCTTGGGCGCCTTGCCGTGCTCCAGCGCCTCCTTCCAGCGCAGGACATGTACGCACCAATGGTCGCCGGGCTTGAGGCCCGGAAAGCCATAGTCCGGGTTTGGCGCCGAGAGATCGTTACCCACCAGCTTCGAGAAGGCGAGGAACTCAGCCGTCATCTCGCAGCAGACGAGGTGCCGCGCGACGTGGTCCGGCCCTGCCATGCAGGCGCCCGTCCGGAAGAATCCCGTCAGTGGATCGGTCGAGCACGGCTGCAGCGCCTCGCCGAGCACGTTGCGTTCGACAAGGCTACTCAACCGTCACTGACTTCGCGAGGTTGCGCGGCTGGTCGACGTCGGTGCCCATGAAGACGGCCGTGTGGTAGGCGAGCAGCTGCACCGGGATGGTCGCAAGGATCGGCGCCACGAAGCTTGAAACCTTGGGCAGGACAATCATATCGTCGACGCCCTGACCCGCCGCCTTGGCCCCGTCCTCGTCGGTGATGAGGATGATCTTGCCGCCTCGGGCCGCCACCTCCTGCATGTTGGAGAGCGTCTTTTCCATGAGCTCGTCACTCGGCGCCACGACGATCACTGGCATCAGCTCATCGACGAGCGCGATGGGCCCGTGCTTGAGCTCACCGGCTGCATAGCCCTCGGCATGGATGTAGCTGATCTCCTTGAGCTTCAGCGCGCCTTCCATGGCGATGGGGAACATCTGGCCGCGGCCGAGATAGAGCACGTCCTTGGCCTTGGAGAGGCGCTTGGCGATGTCCTGGATCTGCTCTTCCGTAGCGAGCGCCGCCGAGACCGCCGTCGGCAGCGAGATCATCGCGTGCACCAGCTCCCGCTCCTGCTCACGGCTCACCGTGCCACGCGCGACCGCAGCCGCAAGGGCCAGGCTCGCGAGGGAGGTGAGCTGCGCGGTGAAGGCCTTGGTGGAGGCAACGCCGATCTCCGGCCCACAGAGCGTCGGGAACACCACCTGGCTTTCCCGCGCGATGGTCGATTCCGGCACGTTGAGCAGCGAGGCAATGTGCTGGCCCTGGCTGGCGCAATAGCGCAAAGCCGCGAGCGTGTCGGCGGTCTCGCCCGACTGCGAGATGAACAGCGACAGACCGTTCTGCTCCAGCGGCGGCTCGCGGTAGCGGAACTCCGACGCAACGTCGACATCCACCGGCAGGCGGGCATACCGTTCGAACCAGTACTTTGCCACCGAACCCGCAAAGGACGCCGTGCCGCAGGCCGAAATCGTGAGACGCGACAGCGTCTTGAAGTCGAACGGTAGTGCTTCGCGCAGCGATACGGCCTCCGCACCCATATCCACATAGTGGCTGAGCGTATGGGAGATCGTCTCGGGCTGCTCGTAGATCTCCTTGGCCATGAAGTGCCGGTGATTGCCCTTGTCCACCATCAGTGCCGAGGCCTGCGACACCATCGTCTCGCGCTGAACGATGGCATCGGACCCGTCGCGGATGGTGACGCCCTGCGGTGTGATCACCGCCCAGTCGCCGTCGAGCAGATAACTGAGCCGCGAGGTGAACGGCGCCAGCGCCATGGCGTCGGACCCCAGGTACATTTCCGTCGTGCCGTAGCCGATCGCGAGCGGTGCACCCCGCCGTGCCGCAATCAAGAGCTTCTCATGCCCGTTGAACATGAGGGCGAGCGCGAAGGCGCCGCGCAGCCTCTTCAGCGTTACCGCGACGGCCATCTCGGGATCGAGTCCGCGGTCGATCTCGCGGGTTAGCCAGAGCGCCACGGCCTCGGTATCGGTCTGCGTCTGGGGCAGATAACCGTCCTTGGCGAGGTCCTCGAGCAGCTCGCGGAAATTCTCGATAATGCCGTTGTGGACGACCGCGACGCGATCAGTCGCATGCGGATGGGCATTGTGCTCGGTGGGCGCGCCGTGGGTGGCCCAGCGGGTGTGGCCGATGCCGATATTGCCGGCCAGCGGCTCGAAGGCGAGCTTTTGCGCGAGATTGCCGAGCTTGCCCTCGGCCCGGCGCCGGTCGATGCGGCCGCCTTCGAGCGTTGCGACGCCGGCGCTGTCATAGCCGCGATATTCCAGCCGCTTCAATGCATCGACCAGCCGCGGCGCGACCGGCTCGACCCCGATGATCCCGACGATCCCGCACATCTTCTGACCCCTTACTTCTTGGCCTTCGCCGCCTTGATGGCCTCTGCCCGCGCCTTGAGTTTTGGCGCGTAGCCGGCCTTGTTCTCCTGCCGCGCCCGACCGATGGCCATGGCGTCGGGCTCGACGTCGCGATTGATGGTGCTACCCGAGGCCGTATAGGCACCGGCCCCGATCGTCACCGGCGCGACCAGGGAATTGTTCGAACCGATGAAGACATTATCACCGATCACGGTCTTGGCCTTGTTCACACCATCGTAATTGCAGGTGATGGTGCCGGCGCCGATGTTCACCTTCGCACCGATCTCGGCGTCACCCAGATAGCTGAGGTGCCCCGCTTTGGTGCCGGCGCCGATCTTGGACTTCTTCACCTCGACGAAATTGCCGAGATGCACGTCGGGGCCAAGCTCGGCGCCTCCGCGGATACGCGCGAATGGCCCGATCGAAGCACCCTGCCCGATCGTCACATCCTCGATATCGCAGAAGGCGCGGATCTCCACGCCGTCGGCGATCTTCACGCCGGGGCCGAACACGACGTTCGGGAAGATGGTGACGTCCTGGCCGATCTGGGTGTCCCAGCTGAAATAGACCGAGGCCGGATCCTTGAGCGTGACGCCGGCCTTCATAAAGGTCTCGCGTTGCGTCTCCTGGAACAGGGCTTCGGCACGGGCCAACTGCGAGCGGTCGTTGACGCCGAGGACGTCCACTTCTGGTGCCACGGCGTAGCCGACCTTGTAGCCGGCGGCGTTGGCCAGTTCGACGAGATCGGTGACGTAGTACTCGCCCTGCGCGTTGTTGGGCCGCACCTTGTCGATCAGTTCACGGAAGACAGGAGCGCGGAACGCCAGGATGCAGGCGTTGCATAGGCCGATCTTGCGCTCTTCCTCGCTGGCGTCCTTGTGCTCGCGGATGGCCAGGAGTCGCTCGCCATCGGTGATGAAGCGGCCGTAACCCGTCGGATCGTCTGGGATGAAACCCAGGATCGCGGCGTCCATCCCCGCATCGAGCCGGGCGATAACGCCCTCGAAATTGACCGAGCGGAGCAGTGGATGGTCGCCATATGTCACGGCCACATAGCCCTCGGCGGTCTCGTAGAGCTGCTTAGCCATGCCCGCCGCGTGGGCCGTGCCCTTGCGCTCGACCTGCTCGAAGAACTGGATGTCGGGCGCCAGGCCCCGCACGGCGTCGCGGACCGCGTCGTGGCCTGGGCCGGTGACGAGAGCCACCTTGGTCGCCCCGGCGCCAATGGCGGCTCGGAGGACATGTCCGACGATCGGCAGGCCCCCGACCGGATGCAGGACTTTGGGTATCGACGAACGCATACGGGTGCCCTCACCCGCCGCCAGAACGATCGACAACAGCTCAGTCATGCAGCCCTCTTTGCGGGGAGATTTCCAATGGTTTTATGGCAGCAAGTTGTTGGGAAACCCATAACAGCCCCATCGGCTGGTAAACTGCATAGATAGACTTGATTCGACAGGGTTTCCGATGGCCAGGGCCACCGATCACTTCCGCGCTTCCGACGTTACGCTGTGGGGCATCGTGGCCCTCTGCTGCTGGGGCGCTGCCGTGCTGCTGGCCAATGTCTCGGCGGTCATCCCGAACAGCGTCTTCGCCGGACTTCATGCCTCGCGGCTGGACGGCGGTACTGTGGCGCAGCTCCGTACTCAAGTGGCGGCGCTGACTGAAGAATCCCGGCGCATGCGCAACGAGAACAACCTGCTACTGCAACGGTTCGACCGCGCCGAGACCGCGACGAAGGAAGCAGTGCAGCGCATCGGTGCGCTGGAGGTCAGCCTGCCGTCGGCGGTGGAGTCTCGAGCCGGCGCCGCAGGACCGGGTATCGACCGTATGCCGACCGCCTCGATCGGCGAGCGCAAGGGCGTGAGCTTCGATGCCGATGGGGGTTCGGTCAGCGTCACGCAGAAGCCGATGGTGACCGATACTCAGGGGCAGACATCGCTCGTGACCGAGCCGGCAGTGCCCCGGCCACTGCCAAACGCCTATGGCCTGGCTCTGGGCTTTCCGGTGGGCGAGGCCGATGCCGAGGCGCAATGGCAGAATCTCGCCGCCAAGGTGGGCACCCTGCTCATAGGTCTTGCTCCCCTGTTGCAGGACGTCGCCGGCACGGAGGATAAGGTCATTGTCGCCGGGCCTGTGAGCGATCGCGCCGAGGCCGAGCAGCTTTGCGTGCGGATGGTCCGCGTCGGCATCCCCTGTGAGCCAAAGCCTTTCGAGGGCGAGCCGCTGCCTCTGCTCAACTGAGCGGGCGGAATCTCGTTGACACCCCGGGGACGATGGCTATGTTCCGCGCCACCTCCGGGCGCCCGTAGCTCAGTGGTAGAGCATCCGACTTTTAATCGGATGGTCCCGGGTTCGAATCCCGGCGGGCGTACCAGCTTCTCTCCAGAACCGATTGGCATGTCAGGCGTTTGATCGATGAGATCAACGGTTCCAAGGAGCGCGTCATGCCCAATGAGGAGAAGCGCCGACTGACCAATCCGCCGCAGCACAGCGCCGGCGGCTACGAGGGCGACGCGGTCGAGCGCCTGCCGCCAGACGGCCTGCCGACCCGCGACGACCCGCATCCTCCCGAGGAGGAGAACCCGTATCGGGCCCCACATCCCGGCGGCGTGCATAGCAAGCACGACATGAACCGCGTCAACGACTACGTGAACGACGGCACGCCGCAGCCGCGTCCGCAAAACGCCGAGACCAGCAAACCCATTTCGCCGGGAAGCTGACGGCAACCAGGCGGGCGCCCCGACGTTTTGAAGCTAATGCGGCGCGTGCCAACCGGCCACGACCGGGAGGAGAAACAGTGCGATTTTGCCGGTTTCCCGCGCTGGCCAACGAAACGGCAGACGAGTCTCTCACCGGTCCGCGCCGCAGCGCCTGCCTCACTCGGCCAGCGTCACCACCACGGCGCCACGTCGCGTGGCGACAATGGTGTGCTCGAACTGGACGGTGAAGGCACGGGGATTGGAGACCAGCGTCCAGTCGTCCTTGCGGCTTTTCTGCTCGGCGGTACGGCCGCCCAACGAGAGGAACGGTTCGACGGTAAACACCAGCCCGTCCTCGATGCGGCGCCGCTCGGAGCGATCGGGCCAAGTCGGAATCTCGGCCGGTTCGTCGTGCAGGCTGTCGCCGACGCCGTGGCTCGCGAGATTGGTGATCAGCGAGTAGCCGTTCTTCTTGGCAAAGGCGCCGATGGCATCGCCGATGGACGCGAACGGCTGACCGGCACGCACGGCGCGGATGCCCTCCCACATAGCGCGCTTGCCGTCGCGGCACAGCTTCTCGACCTTCGGATCGGCCGAACCGACGACAAACGAGGCGCCAGTGTCCGCAAAGACGCCATCCTTTACGGCGGAGACGTCAATGTTAACCAGGTCGCCGGCCTCGATCATCCGGTCGCCCGGAATGCCGTGGGCGATCTCTTCGTTCACCGAAATGCACGTGGCACCGGGAAAGTCGTACGTGACGATGGGTGCAGACCGGGCACCGTGTTCCTCCAGCACCTTCCTCCCGATCTCATCCAGTTCGAGCGTGGTGACGCCGGGGCGCAGGGCCGCCGCCATGGTGTCGCGTGCCACGGCGCAGACCCGTCCGATGGCTTTGAGACGCTCGAGATCGGCTTCGCTGGTGATGGTCACGTCAGGCTTTCAAGCGATGGTAGGCAGCGAGCAGGCCCTTGGTCGACGCGTCGTGGCCGTCGGACCTGGCCTTGCCCTCGACCTTGGGGAGTAGGGCCTTGGCGAGCTGCTTGCCTAGCTCCACGCCCCACTGGTCATAGGAGTTGACGCCCCAGATAGTGCCCTGGACGAAGACCTTGTGCTCGTAAAGCGCGATGAGGCTTCCCAGGATTTCCGGGGTGAGCTTGGGGTACATGATGGTGTTGGACGGCCGGTTGCCCGGGAACATCTTGTGCGGCGTCAGCGCCTTGATCCGATCCTTGTCGAGTCCCTGGGCCTTCAATTCGGCCACTACCTCTTCCTTGGTCTTGCCCAGCATCAGCGCTTCGGACTGCGCGAGACAGTTGGCGACGAGCTTGGCGTGGTGTGGCGGCAGCTCTTCGTGCGGCTGCGCAGCGACGAGTAGGTCGACAGGGATGACGTCCGTACCCTGGTGGATCAGCTGGTAGAAGGCGTGCTGGCCGTTGGTGCCGGGTTCGCCCCAGATGATCGGGCCGGTGGGGTAGTCCACTGGCTTGCCCTCGAGGGTCACCGACTTGCCATTCGACTCCATGTCCTGCTGCTGCAGGTAGGCCGGGAAGCGCGAGAGCCGCTGGTCGTAGGGCAGCACCGCGTGGGTCGAAAACCCCCAGGCGTTGCGATACCAGACCCCGAGCAGGCCCATGATGACCGGCAGGTTCTTGTCCAGCCGGGTCTTGAGGAAGTGCTGGTCCATCTCGTAGGCGCCGCGCAGGAACGCCTCGAAATTCTCGAAGCCGACGGCGATGGCAACGGGCAGGCCGATGGCCGACCAGACCGAGTAGCGGCCGCCCACCCAGTCCCAGAACCCGAAGATACGGTCCGGTTTGATGCCGAACTCGGCGCAGGCCTTGAGGTTCGTCGAGAGCGCAGCGAAATGGTCGGGCACGGCGGCGTCGCCCAGCGCCTTGGCGATCCAGGCGCGAGCGGTCGCGGCGTTGGTCATGGTCTCGTCGGTGGTGAAGGTCTTCGACGCGACGATGAACATCGTCCGCTTCGGGTCGAGCCCTTTCAGCGTGTCGTGGATATGCGCGCCATCGACGTTGGAGACGTAGTGGACCCTGAGGTCGGCCCGGGTATAGGGCGCCAGCGCCAGCGTCACCATGGCGGGGCCGAGGTCAGAACCGCCAATGCCCATATTGACGACGTCGGTGAACTGCTCGCCGGTCGCACCGCGGATGGCGCCCGAGCGCACTGCCTCGGAAAAGTCACGCATGGCCGCAAGCACCTTGCGGACTTCCGGCATCACGTCGACGCCGTCGACCTTCACCGGCTTGTCGCCCATATAGCGCAGCGCCATGTGCATCACGGCGCGATCCTCGGTCGAATTGATGTGCTTGCCCGCCCACATCTCCTTGCGGCGTTCTTCGACGCCGGCGGCGCTGGCGATGTCGAAGAGCTTTTCCATCACCGCCTCGTCAATGCGGTTCTTGGAATAATCGAGCAGGATGTCACCGGTCGACACCGAGAAGCGCTTGAAACGGTTCGGGTCGAGCGCGAACTGCACGCGCATGGGCTCAGCCTCGAGCCGCTTCCGATGCTTCATGAGCTGATTGAGGAGCGACTTGCGAGACGTGGCCATGGCGAAACCCCCTAGAGCGGCGGCAGGTCGCCCTGCGCCCATTGTGCGCGCGTTTGTGCAGCAAAATCGGCGAATCTGCCAGCCTCAATCGCGGTACGCGCGCCCCGCACCAGCTCCTGGTAATAGGCGAGATTGATCTGGCTCAGCACCATGGCGCCGAGGATTTCTTCGGTCTTGACCAGGTGATGCAGGTAGGCCCGAGAGAAGCGCCGGCAGTTGCGGTTGGGCGAGGTCTCGTCGAGCGGGCGGGGATCGTCCTTGTGCCGCGCGTTCTTGAGGTTGATGACGCCCATCCGGGTGTAGGCGTGGCCATGGCGGCCGGCCCGGGTGGGGTGGACGCAGTCGAACATGTCGATGCCCCGCTCGATGCCGCCGAGGATATCGTCTGGCTTGCCCACGCCCATAAGGTAGCGCGGCTTGTCGGCCGGAAGCGCCGGGGTGATCTCCTGCAGGACGCGGAACATCACCTCCTGAGGCTCGCCGACTGCGAGGCCGCCGACCGAGTAGCCATCGAAGCCGACGGCCTGCAGGCCGGTGGCTGAGCGATGCCGAAGCTCGATATCGTCGCCGCCCTGGACGATGCCGAACAGCATGCGCTTGGGCTGGTCGCCGAAGCGCGCCTTCGAGCGAGCCGCCCAGCGCAGCGAGAGCTCCATGGCCCGCTCCATTTCCTTGCGCTCGGACGGCAGCGGAATGCACTCGTCGAGCTGCATGATGATGTCGCTGTCGAGCAGCAGCTGGATCTCGATCGATCGCTCAGGCGTCAACTCGTACGCCGTGCCGTCGATATGCGAGCGGAAGCTCACCCCCTGCTCCGTCAGCTTCCGGAGCTTGGCGAGCGACATCACCTGAAAGCCGCCGGAATCCGTGAGGATCGGCCGTTGCCAATCCATGAAGTCGTGCAGGCCGCCCAAGGCCGCGACCCGCTCTGCACCCGGGCGGAGCATCAGATGATAGGTGTTGCCCAGCAGGATGTCGGCCCCGGTTTCGCGCACCTGCTCGGGATACATGGCCTTGACCGTACCGACCGTGCCGACTGGCATGAAGGCAGGAGTCTCGATTTCGCCGCGCGGCGTGTCGATGCGGCCGCGACGGGCCATGCCGTCGGTGTGCTGGAGGGTGAAGCTGGTCTCTTTCACGCGTCGTCTTCTTCGTCGTCGGGTTGCGGCGCGCGGAACAGCAGGCTGGCATCGCCGTAGGAATAGAACCGGTAACCGGATTGTATCGCGTGCCGATAGGCCGCGTGCATGGTGTCGAATCCGGCGAAGGCTGAGACCAGCATGAACAGCGTCGACTTCGGCAGGTGGAAATTGGTCATCAGGACGTCGACGACCCGGAAGCGGAAGCCCGGGGTGATGAAGATGTCGGTATCGCCGGTGAAGGGCTGAAGCCTGCCGGTGGTGCGCGCGGCCGTCTCGAGCAGCCGCAGGCTGGTGGTGCCGACCGCGACCACGCGCCCTCCCCTCGTTCTTGCCGCCTCGATGCGGTGGACGACCGCCTCGGGAATCTCGCCCCACTCGGCATGCATCTGGTGGTCGTCGGTGTCCTCGACCTTGACCGGCAGGAAGGTCCCTGCCCCCACATGCAACGTGACCCGCTCGATGGTGACCCCGAGATCTGAGAGTTGCTGCAGCAAGCGCTCGGTGAAATGGAGGCCGGCTGTCGGCGCCGCAACGGCGCCATCGCGGGCCGCGTAGACGGTCTGGTAGTCCGACTTGTCGCGTTCCTCGGCGCCGCGCTTCGCCTCGATATAGGGAGGCAGCGGCATGGCGCCATGGGACTTGATCGCCTCATCGAGTTCCGCCCCGCCGAGGTCGAACTCCAGGGTGATCTCGCCCGTCTCCCCCTTACCGGCCACGGTTGCGCCCAGGCTCTCATCATCGCCAAGCGCGAGGCGGTCGAGCACGTGGAGCTTCTTGGCGGGGCGGGCAAAGGCGCGCCAGGTCCGTGCGTCGACGCGCTTGTGGAGGTTGAAGGCGACGCCAGCTCGCAACTCGCCGCGGATGCGGGTACCGGTGAGTTCGGCCGGCAACACCTTAGTGTCGTTGACCACCAGAACATCGCCGGGCCGCAGCAGCGTCAGCAGGTCGGTGACCTTGCCGTCGACCAGCGGCTCGCCTGGACGAACGACAAGCATGCGCGCGGCGTCGCGCGGCTCGGCCGGATGCAGCGCAATCCGGTCGGGTGGCAGCTCGAAATCGAAATCGGAAACCTTCATGGGGCTTCCGATAGTGCGGGGCGCTCCCCGCGTCAAACGGCGTCTCAGTGGACGTCGCAGGTCACCGCCCAGGCTCCGCCACCGCTGACGTGTAGCGTGCCGCCGATGGCCTCGATGGAGCCTTCCTGGGCGCGGGACATGCGGATCGAGCCGACGATGCTGTCGTAGCCCTTTTCGACATTGCGCAGGTGCATGTCGAAGGCGAGGTTCTCCCAGTCCTGGACGGAGTTGATGAGCGTGATCTCGCCGTCGTTGCTCGGATCGTCGGCCGAGGTGTAGCCGAGATCGTCGACGATCTGGAACTTCGCACTGACGAGGCCGAATTCGCCGGTTGTCTCGTCGTAGCTTTCGACGATCTGCAGCGTCACCTCGGAGTTCGGGTCTACGCAGTCGATGGTGTGGGCGGCGACCGGCGTGGTCAGCGCGATCGTGATGATGGCAAGAAGTCTGAGCATGAGGGCTACCCTGGTTGGGCGGCCCCAGTGGCAGCAGCGGGCTGAACCGCTGCTGAACGCGGCGTCAGGGTCCGGAGCAGCTCACGGCCCAGGCGCCGTGGCCGGGGACGCGCATGGTCCCGCCGTAGACGGAGCTGTCGCCTTCGTTTGTCTTGAACAGGCGAAGCTCGGCGATCTTGGTGGAAACGCCGGGGTCGACGGCATCGACGAGGATCATGTCCGGCGTTTCGAACGCCTGCCCCACCACGACCGGTTCGCCCGGACCATAGGCCACGTCGCTGGCCCAGACCTGCTCGCCGACGGTGATGGTCATCCCCGCGATGGAAATCACATCCACCTGGCCGAGCAGCAGGTCGAAGCTGGCGCCGCCATCGCGGTCACTGCAATTGACCCATTCAGTGGCAAAGGCCGGGCTCGAGAGCCCGGCCAGTGCAATCACGCTTGCGGCCAACCGCTTCATGCGGCGACGTCCGCCGCGACCCTTACCGACACCATCTTGTCGGGATCGCGCACTGGCTCGCCGCGCTTGATCTGGTCGACATTGTCCATGCCTTCGATAACCTTGCCCCAGACCGTGTACTGGCGGTCGAGGAAGCGCGCGTCGTCGAAGACGATGAAGAACTGCGAATTGGCGCTGTCCGGGTTCTGCGAGCGGGCCATCGAGGCCACCCCCCGCACATGCGGCTCGGCGTTGAACTCCTGCTTCAGGTTCGGGTAGCTGGAGCCGCCGGTGCCGGTGAGCGAGGGGTTGAATTCGGGCTTGTTGGAGTTGCCGAACTTCACGTCGCCGGTCTGGGCCATGAAGCCGTCGATGACCCGGTGGAACACGACGCCGTCATAAGCGCCTTCGCGCGCCAGCTTCTTGATGTGCGCGACATGGTTGGGCGCGAGATCGGGCCGCATTTCGATGACGACGAGACCTTTGGTGGTCTCGACCAGCAGCGTGTTCTCGGGATCCTTGTAGTCGGCCATGGCTGGCTCCTATCGGTTATTTGTACTCGATCTTGGCAGAGATGATCTTGTCCGGGTTTGCCGGGGGCTCGCCGCGGGTGATCTTGTCGACCGCTTCCATGCCGGAAACGACGCGGCCGAACACGGTGTACTGGCCGTCGAGGAAGGTACAGTCGGCAAAGCAGATGAAGAACTGGCTGTTGAAGCTGTTCGGATCGTGGGAGCGCGCAGCGCCGACGGCACCGCGGGTGAATGATTCCTTGTTGAACTCAGCGACGACGTCGGGCTTATCCGAACCGCCCATGCCGGTGCCGGTCGGATCGCCCGACTGCGCCATGAAGCCGTCGATCACCCGGTGGAAGACGATGCCGTCGTAGAACTTGGCTTCGGTGAGCTCGACGATGCGCTCGACATGCTTAGGCGCCACCGCCGGCAGGAGCTCGATATCCACCAGCCCATCCTTGAGCTCGATGATCCAGTGCGGCGTGCCGCTTTGGGCCATCGAGGCCTGCGGAGCGACGACCGACACGGTGAAGAAGGCAGCGAGGGCGGCCACCATGATGCCGACGATGACGCCGGCGCGCTTGAGAGGAGCGTTCATGCTTTTTTCTTTAGAGCCTCTAGGACAAGGGGCGGTACGAACTTGGAAATGTCGCCGCCGAGCTGTGCGATCTGGCGCACGAGCGTGGCCGAGATGTGGCGGACGGGCGGCGAGGACGGAAGGAAGACGGTCTGCAGGTCGGGCGCCATCTGGGCGTTCATGCCCACCATCTGCATTTCGTAATTGTAGTCGGTGGTATCGCGCAGGCCGCGGATGATGAGCTTTGCACCGTGCTCGCGGGCTGCCGTTACCGCGAGACCCTCGAACTCGACCACATGGAACTCGGTATCGGTGCGCTTGCCGACCGGCTCGAGCACGGCTTTCAGCAGCGCGAGCCGGTCGTCGTGCGTGAAGAGCGGTGTCTTGGTCGCATGTGTACCGACCGCCACGACCAGCTTGTCCACCAGCTTGCAGGTGCGCTCGATGACATCGAGGTGACCATTGGTCAGGGGATCGAACGAGCCCGGGTAGAAGCCGACGAGCTTGGTCATGGTGTTGGTCCTCCCCCGAGCAATCGCGCCGGGTTTGTGTCACGGGGCGGCGAGGTTGGCAAGCAGCCCTGGGCCCTCGCGCCACGCCTCGTGGTTCCGGCACACTGATGCACCGGCCAGCGCTACCGCCTCCGGGGATGTCAAAGACCGCGAACAACGGCGGAGCATGGCCCGTCGATGGTTCGAGTGCCGGAGCCTGAAACGCGCCTCCGGCTGGAGCCCTGCTCCGCCGTCGTGACCGGGATTTTGGGCGTTCACCGGGACTGTCCGGGGCGTTTATCTCGGCATGCCCCACCGCCGCAGGGTCCTTGTCCTGACCAGACCACGCTCTTCGCGCTTCTCCAGTCGAACCCCTTTGACAGGGCCGAACACGAGCCCTGCCGCGGCAGCAAATTAAGGCGACGGGTTACCTGTGCCCGTCAGACCCTCCCGGCTTGGCCTGATCCGGACCGACGTCCGAACCACCCAGCCTCGCCGCACCAATCACTCGTCATGATCTCGCTTTCGGTGCGGCGATGGGAGGGACTCTAGCGCAGGCGGGAAGCGCGGGGATAACTTCCCCGAGATT
>DATCRS010000171.1:0-2379 GCA_036568845.1 Devosia sp.
GTCGCGATCACGATCGCGAGCACCTTCAGCCAGGTCAGATGATCGCCGAGGAAGACGAAGCCGAAGATCGCAGTCTGGATCGCCTCGGTCTTGAGATACGCCGTCGTCACCACGAAGGAGCGGTCGTTCATCGCCAGCAGCATCAATCCGGTCGCGACAATCTGGCTGAGCGCGCCCAGCAGCAGCCACGGCCAGAACATCGATGGCGGCATGCCGATATGGTCGCCGGTCGCGATCAGCACGGCGCCGAGAAACATCAGCGAGAACGGGAAGCCGAACAGGAAGCGGATATTGGTCGCGCCCCACGTCCCCAGCGGCTTGGTCAGCGACCGCTGCATCGCATTGCGTGCGACCTGGCCGAGCGCAGCAACGACGGTGAAGGGAATCCAGAGGCTGGTGACGGTGAACATGGGGAGGGGACTGTTAGCGGAGCAATGCTTCAAACTGCCGAGGGCACGGCATCAGGTCAATCGCGCCCACGTCATAGGAGCGATGCTTAAGCCACAAACTCAGTGTCCCCGGCGTTTAACGCGCAGCCCCTCACACCATCCGTTCCGCCACTACCATGTAGTTCACGTCCATGTCCGACGAGAGCGTCCATTTGTCGGCGAAGGGGGAGTAGACGACGCCGGTCTGCTCGGTGATGACGAGGCGGTTGTCCAAAAGGTACTTCGTCAGCTCGTCGGGGGTGACGAACTTGTTCCATTCGTGGGTGCCGCGCGGCAGCCAGCGCAACACGTATTCGGCGCCGACGATCGCAAGCGCAAAGCTCTTCCAATTGCGGTTGAGGGTGGAGACCACCATCAGCCCGTTCGGCTTCAGCATCGAGGCGCAGCGCTTGAGGAAGACACCGACGTCCACGACGTGCTCGACCACCTCCATCGCCAGCACGATATCGAAACGCTCGCGCGGATCGATCTCCTCCACCGTGGTGCAGCGATAGTCGATCGACAAATGGCTCTTGTCGGCATGCAGCTTCGCGGCAGCAATGTTGCTGGCCGACGGATCGACGCCGATAACTTGCGCGCCGAGCCGTGACAGCGGTTCGCACAACAGGCCGGCGCCGCAGCCGATATCGAGCACGCGCAGACCACCGAGGCAGTTGAGGCTGCGCACATTGCGCTCGAACTTGCGGCAGGCAGAGTCGCGGATATAGCCGAGCCGCAGCGGGTTGATCCGGTGCAGCGGCGCCATCTTGCCCTTCGGGTCCCACCACTCGGCCGAAAGCTTCGAGAATTTCGCGATCTCGGCGGCGTCCACGGTCGAGCCCGACTGGGCAGTGGTGGTTGCGGAAGTATCTTGCTGCATGCTCATGGTTACGCGCGGTCCTACCGCGTGGTGATCGAACTACGGAAGGCCAGCGGAGAGGCGATAGTCTTGATCGTCTCGCGTCCTTCGCCGACGCCATTAATGGTCACGTCGCCGTAGTTGAGAATACGTCCAAGGATGGTCTGGTTGACGTCGACACTCTCGACCTTGTCGAGCGCCATTTCAAAGGTGCGGCGCTTGATGAAGCCGATCTTATGCACAACCCTGAGATTGGTGACGTCGGTTTCGGTGGTGAGGCGATGGAACCAGCCCTTCACCGTCCAGTAGAGGGCGGCGAGAGCCACCAGGCCGGAGCCGAACAGGCAGATGATCATCACCCCGTAGACATTGGTCTGGCGGGAGACCGCGAATAGGACGATCGCCGCGATCCAGGCTAGAATGGCCGGCAAATAGAATATCCAGTGCGCATTGGTCGAATACAGCACCCGCTCGCCGGGCTGCAGGATCTCGTCAATATAGCGCGCCATAACCTCTGATAACCCATTGCCTGGATTGGCCGGTGCAGGAACCCGCTTGCCCCCGGCCCCGCCCCTCTGTATACGCGCGGTCGGTATCCCCCAGGGCATCCGTCCGGCGCGGGTCACCATACTGATCCTCAAGAGGGAATGCACGCGTCGTCATGAGCCGCCTCGTGATGAAATTCGGCGGCACGTCCGTCGCCAACATCGAACGTATCCGCAACGTCGCACGCCATGTGAAGCGTGAAGTCGACGCAGGCCATGAAGTGGCTGTGGTCGTCTCGGCGATGTCGGGCAAGACCAACGAGCTGGTGGCCTGGTGCACCGAGGCCTCGCCGATGCACGACGCGCGCGAATACGACGCCGTCGTCGCCTCAGGCGAACAGGTGACCTCGGGCCTGCTCGCCATCGTGCTCCAGAGCATGGGTATCCAGGCCCGCTCCTGGCAGGGCTGGCAGATCCCGATCAAGACCAGCGATGCCCATGCGTCGGCCCGGATCGAGGACATCGACGGCAGCGAGATCATCAAGCGCTTCCAGGAGCGCAAGGAGGTCGCGGTTATCGCCGGCTTCCAGGGCATCGATCCCAGGAC
>DATCRS010000172.1:0-4674 GCA_036568845.1 Devosia sp.
GGGGGGAATGTAGATCACCGCACCAGGCTTGCCGCCATCGTCGACGTCGCGCTCGCGTTGCCTTGTCTTGATGTCGGCGATGATGCTGTTGATGACCGTGCCGATATCCTCGTGCGGATTGCCGACCGGCCACTCGGTGACGTCGTAGGCGTTCTCAGTGATCATTGACTAGCCTTTCACGGCGCCGAAGGTCAGCCCGCCAACGATCTGCTTTTGGAGGATCAGCGTGACGAGGATGACGGGGAGGGAATAGAGCACGGCCGCGGCCGTCATCGGGCCCCAGGCGAGACCATAGACCGAGTTGAACTCGGCAATGACGATCGGCGCGGTCTTGCCGTTCTGCGAGGTAAGGAGGAGCGCGAAGAGGAACTCGTTCCAGCTGGCGATGAAGCTGAACAAGGCGGTAATGGCGAGGCCGCTGGGCATCAACGGCAGCACGATGTGGAGGAACGCCCCGAACCGGGTGCAGCCATCCATGCGCGCGGCCTCCTCGAGCTCCTTGGGGATGCTCTCAAAGAATGCCGACATCAGCAGCAGCGCCAGCGGCACCGCGGCGGACGTATGGGCGAGCACCAGCCCGAGGGTGGTATCGAGCAGTCCCAGCGTCTTCATGATCTGGAACAGCGGAACGCCGAGCGACACCGCCGGCACCATGCGGGTGACGAGCGCGAACAGCAGGAAGAGCACGGTAAGCCTCCGGCGGTAGAGGGCGGAGACATAGGCCGCCGGCACCGCGATCAGCAGCGAGAGCAGCGTGGTCAGCACGGCCACGACAGCGGAGTTGAGAAAAGCCTGCGGCAGCCCTGCGGTCGTGACGACCGTGGCGAAGTTCTCCAGCGTCACCCGGTTGGGGAAGAAGGAGGGAGGGATCTGCTGGACGTCGGCAGCCGGCTTCAGCGCGGTCGAAACCAGATAGACATATGGCAGGGCATAGGAAAGCACCAGGAGCAGTGCGCCCGCGTTGATGATGGTCTTGCCGAGATCGTGGGGCCCGCGACTAGTCATTGCCGGTCCTCCACACCTTCCAGTAGGCGAGTCCGGCCAAGCCGATCATGAAGACGAGGAAGAGCGTCGCCGTGGCCGACGCCTGGCCGAGGTCGCCGTAGCGGACCATGCGCTGATAGATGTTCATCGAGAGCACCTCGCTGGCCTGGCGCGGCCCGCCCTGGGTCTGGATCCAGATGAGATCGAAGGTCTTGAGCGCGTCGATGCCGCGCACCACGACGACGACCGCCAGCACCGGGCGCAACATCGGAAGGGTGACGTACCAGAACCGGGTGACGGCGTTGGTGCCGTCGATCCGCGCCGCCTCGAGGACGTCCTGTGGAATATTGGTGAGGCCGGCATAGCTGACCAGCGCGACAAACGAGGTCGTAAGCCAGATGTCGGCCGCGGCAACCGAATAGATGACGATGTCGGTATCGGAAAGCCACTTGATGGCGCCGGGGTCGGGGATGACGCCGAGTGCGGCCAGCCCGTAGTTGAGGATGCCAATGTTGCCCACGAGGAGAAATCTCCAGAGCAGGCCGGCGACGATCGGCGAGATCATCAGCGGCAGCGCGAAGATAGTGCGATGCCACTGCGATCGCTTGGCGATGGCCGCAAAGAGCAGCGCGGCGCCAAGGCCGAACAGCAGCTCGAAGAAGAGAGCGAAGGCGGAGTACTTGAGCGTTCGCAGAGCCGACTCGAGAATTCGCTTCGAGGTCAGCGCATCGACATAGTTGGCGAGCCCGACCCAGACGCGGCTCGAAGGATCGATCAGGCTGACCTCGAAAAACGAATTATAGACCAGCAATGCAACGGGGTAGGAGACCAGGAACCCCAGAAACAGCGCTGCAGGCATAAGCATCAGCAGCACGAACCTGCGTTCGCCCATGGCTCCCCCCTTTCGCGACCAGAAGACGAGGCGGCGCTCGCCGCCCCGTGCTCACCTCTTCGATTATTGACCCAGGATGTCGCGAGCGGTAGCCGCCGCTTCCTGGAGCAGTTCGGCGACGTTGTCCTCGCACTCGAGGGCACCCTGGAAGGCGGGCATCACGGCCTCGTCGACCAGCTCCTGGTAGTGCTGGTTGAGCGGTCGGCCCTTTGTCGCCGGTGCAGAGAGCGTGGCCATGAGTGGGCCGAAGTGCTCGTAGCCCGGCTTACCCATATAGCTCTGATAGGCGGAGTTGGTGGCTGCCAGGCCAAGCGGCGCCTCGATGCCGAGCGCGTTGTGGGCAATCGCATAGGCGATGAACTGGCGCGCCGCGTCCTTGTGCTGCGAGCTCGACGGAATGACGTTGTACCAGGGCCCGGGAATACCAGCGATGCCGGCGGAGCCGCCGATCATCGGCGCCACGCCGACCTTACCGGCTATCTTGCTGTCCTCCGGGGTCATCCTGTAGGCGTGGGCCCAGAACTTCATCATCGCGGTCTGACCCTGGTAGAAGAGGTTCTGCGCCTCGCCCCAGCTGATCTCCAGCGCGTTGTCCGGCACCGACTTGTCCTCGCAGAGCGGGGCCCGGTAATTTTCGAGCGCCTCGATATGTGCCGGATTGTCGAGGATCACATTGCCGGAGTCGTCGAGGATGACGCCGGGCGAACCGGCCTGCAGCACCTCGGCCATCCATTCCTCCGACGTCCCGCCGATCACGTCGGTTCCGTACATGCCGTCCTTGGTGAAGAACTTGGCCATGTCGCGCCACTGCTGCCAGGTGGCCGGCGGCGCCAGGTCATAGCCGTATTGCTCCTTGAACGCCGCCTGATTGGCCGGGTCCTCCCAGAGGTCCTTGCGATAGAAGACGATCTCGGCATTGGCCCAGGTCGGCATGCCGATCATCTCGCCCCCGACATTGGCGTCGGCGAGCAGCGCCGGCGGAAGGTCGGCCTTTACCGCCTCGGTGAAGAGCTCGCTGAGGTCCTCGACATGGGGCGCGAAGGCCGCATTCCAGACCACGTCGATGGTCGCCACGTCATAGTTAGACGTGCCCGACGCGATCTCGGCAGAGAGCTTGTCGTAGACGCCCTGATAGGGCACCTCGACAAAGGTCACCTCGATGCCGGTCTCCTTGGTGAACGCATCGGCGACCGCCTGCTGCAGCGAGTGGCCGCCACCTTCGACCAGTACGGTGATGCCTTCCGCCTGCGCGGCCGAGGTTGCCAGCGTGAACGCGGCCACCGTGCACATAAGCGTCTTTTTCATGACTCCTCCTGTCATTTTGCGCGGACGACGACCCGCTGCATTCATGGACCATATGAGCCAATGTCGACGTCGTCAATTGAAATGACAACGTCGACATCAACATTGTCGACGTTGTCAGTTGCGGCGCATCGCCCGCCGCTTTAGAGTCATGTAAGGCAGGTGCGGAGAAACCGATGGTCAGTATCAAGGATGTCGCGCGCGTGGCAGGCGTGTCCGACAAGACGGTCTCCCGTGTGGTCAACCGGGAGCCGAACGTCACCCGGGATACGATCGAAAAGGTGCAGCTGGCCATCGCCGATCTGGGATATATCCCGAATCTGGCGGCCCGCAGCATCCGTTCGAGCCGCACCAACATCATCGGCATCATCACCGACTTCATCTCGACGACGCCCTATTCAGGCGACATCGTCAGGGGCGTGCAGGACTGGGCGGGCGCCAACGGCCGCACAGTGCTCCTGGCCAATACGGACGGCGACCTCGAGCGGGAAGCCAATGTCTGGAGGACGTTCAAGGCACATCGCATCGACGGCGTGCTTTATGTCGCCATGTATCACCGCGTCGTGGCGCTGGCGGCGGGCGAGGTCTCGATTCCCACCGTGCTGGTCAACTCGCATCCGGAAGATGGACAGGACCATCCGTCGATCGAGCCGGACGACTTTGGCGGCTCCTATGATCTCACCAGGCACCTGCTCGAACGCGGTCATCGCCGGATCGGCTACATCCGGCTCAATCCGCTCCTGCTCGGGGCGAACCAGCGGCTCGACGCCTTTCTGGCCGCGGCGCAGGCAGGCGGCGTCGCGGAAACGGACCTGACCATCCGCTTGGGCATGGAAGGGCCGATCGGTCGCGAGACGAACTATGTCTATCGGGAGGCGCTGGACATCTTGTCTCTGCCGGATCGCCCCACGGCGCTGGTCTGCGGCAACGACGAGATGGCGCTGCAGGCCTACCTGGCCGCCCTCCATCTCGGCCTTCGCGTGCCCGACGATATCACCATTGTCGGCTTCGACGACTTTCGGACGGTTTCGCTGGCCCTCAAGCCCGAACTGACGACGGTGGCCCTGCCCTACTACGATCTGGGACGGCAAGGGGCCGACATGCTGGACCAATTGGTCCAGGGCAAGGGCAGCTATGCCGAGCGTCGGGTGCTCAAGTGCGCGGTGGTGGTACGCGGCTCCAGCAGGTAACGGGATGTCCGCTCATGAAGCCGTGGAACGCTTCGTTCATGTGGCTGACAGGACTCCGCTCACCAGCATGCCTTCCTCCGCGGGCATAACATCCTCTACGACCGTGATGAAAGCGGCGAGTTCCTCCAGTTCTACAGCCAGACCTTCGGCGAGGGCTTCTTGGAGATCGTCGAACGTCGCGGCGGCTATTCCGGCTGCGGCGCCCCCAACGCCCCCTTCCGCATCGCCGCCCAGAAACAAGCGCTCCACCAAAGCCACCGCTGCCTGAAGTGCAGGTTTGCATCGGCCAAGCGCAGTCGTTTGCAG
>DATCRS010000173.1:0-5183 GCA_036568845.1 Devosia sp.
CCTGGCCGAGGTCGACGCCCGCATCGAACGCCTGACCCGCCTCCGCACCGAACTCGCCGGGATGCTCTCCGACTGCCACCACGGCACCGTCGCCGACTGCCGCATCGTCGAAGTGCTGTCGGATCACGAGGTGTGCGGGCAGGAGCACTGACTAAGGCAGTAGGAAGTAGGCAGTAGCCAATAGGGTAGCCTACTGCCTACTTCCTACTGCCTACTGCCTGACCGTCGTTAGACCACCACGATCCCCGAATGCTTCGCCTTCTCTTCCGGCTCGACATGGATGGTGATCAGCGTGTCGGCCACCGCCTCGCGCAGCTTGGCTTCGATCCGGTCGCAGATCGTGTGTGCTTCGGCAACGCTCATCGCGCCGGGCACCACCAGGTGAAAGTCGATGAAGGTCATCTTGCCGGCCTGCCGCGTACGGATGTCGTGTGCCTCGATCGCGCCCTCGGCATTGGCCGAAATGATCTCGCGGATCTCCTTGAGCGTCGTCGGTTCCACCGCCACGTCCATGAGCCCGATGACGCTCTGTCGGATCAGTTGCCAGCCGGACCAGAGGATGGTCACCGCCACCAGCGCCGCCACAATGGCATCGAGCTGCCGATAGCCGGTGACGATCGCCAGCAACACCCCGATCAGCACGCCGAAGGTGGAGACGACATCGGTCGCCAGATGTCTGCCGTCGGCCTCCAGCGACAGCGACCGCTCGCGCCGGCCGGTGCGGATCAGGTACCACGCCCAGCCCGCATTGAGCACGGTGGCGACAACTGAGACGCTGATGCCGACCGGATCGGCAACGAAGTCCCGCGGCGAAAAGAACCCGCGCCACGCTTCGAAGAAGATCACCAGCGCCGCCACCGCGATGAAGACGCCGATCACCACGGCCGAGAAGTATTCAGCCTTGTGGTAGCCGTAGGGCAGGGTGGCGTCTGCCGGCCGCGCCGCCAGCCGCACGGCGACGAGCGCGACGATCGCCGTCACCACATTGACGACGCTCTCCAGCGCATCCGAAAAGAGCGCGATGGACCCGGTCGCCCAGGCCGCATAACCCTTGAGCGCCAGCACCAGCACGCCGATGGCGAGGCTGCCATAGGCGATTGTGGTTGCTGTGTTGGAGGGCGACGCTTGCATCGCTCGGCTATACGCTCGGCGCTTCGTCCTGCCAAGCTGCTGAACTTGCAGCTGATTTTGAGAAGCGTTCGCATCTGGCGGGGAATCGTTTGCGCCCCTCCGCGCGAGTGACTACAACCCGTTGCAGGCGCAGCGTTCCTTAAGGGACTGAAACAGTCCGGTGCGGTCGACCCAAATCGGGGACCAAGTCCGGAGCGGCTTCAAAACTCTTTGCGAACTCTGCCTTTCGCGGTTTTCGAGAGGCGAGATGGACAAATCCCTCATTCTGCCGCCCGGCACGGGCGTGATGCTATGCGGCCACGGCAGCCGCAACCAGCTTGCCGTCGGCGAGTTCGCCATTCTCAGCGAACGCCTGCGCGAGCGCCTGCCGGGCGTCCCGGTCGAATATGGCTATCTCGAATTCGCCAACCCCGTCATCCACCACGGTCTCGATCGGCTGCGGGGGCAGGGGGTGGAGAAAGTGCTCGCCGTCCCCGGCATGCTGTTCGCCGCCGGCCACGCCAAGAACGACATCCCCTCGGTGCTCAACACCTACGCCGCCAAGGAAAACGTCGAGATCACCTATGGCCGCGAGCTCGGCGTGGATTTGAAGATGTTGCGTGCCGCCGGCGACCGTATCCAGCAAGCCATCGCCGCCGCTCCACTCGACATCCCGCGCACCGAAACCCTGCTGCTGGTTGTCGGCCGTGGCGCCTCCGATCCGGATGCCAATTCCAACGTGGCCAAGGTGATGCGTCTCCTCTGGGAGGGCATGGGCTTCGGCTGGGGCGAGGTCGCCTATTCGGGCGTCACCTTCCCCCTCGTCGCTCCGGCGCTCGACCATGCGGCAAAGCTCGGCTACCGCCGCATCGTCGTCTTCCCCTACTTCCTCTTCACCGGCGTGCTGGTGAAACGCATCTACGACGCCGCCGATGAGGCGCAGCAGAAGTATCCCGGCATCGACATCCTCAAGGCGCCCTATCTCAACGACCACCCGCTGGTCATCGACACGCTGGTCGACCGCATCCAGGAAATGCTGGTCGGCCAGAACCTCATGAACTGCGCCATGTGCAAGTATCGCGAGCAGGTGCTGGGCTTCGAGGCCGAGGTCGGCCTGGCGCAGGAGAGCCACCACCATCATGTCGAAGGCATCGGCGGCGGCCTCGAAAACTGTCCCTGCGGCGGCGACTGCGACAGCTCCTGCCGCGACGAAGCCTTCTGCCGCGAGCACGGCCTGCCCTGGACGCCGCTGCACACGCATGGCCACGATCATCCACACCATCACCACGCGCCCCGGCACGCACTTTTCAACAGCCACGCCGCCCCGCTCGTCTCCTTCGGTAAGCCGCACGATCACAGCCATGGGCATGGCCACGATCACCACCATCACCCCTATCCGCACGCCAACCATCCTTTGGGTCCCGTGACACTGCCCCAGGTGCCGGGTAAGCTCGCCCGCGAGCAAAAGCGGTAGCGGAATGCCCATCTACGATCGCTACATCGCGGTGGATTGGTCGGCCAATAACGGCCCCAAGACCGGCAGGGATTCCATCTGGATCGGCGAAGCCACGCCCGCGGGCCTGGTCGCCTCGCGCAACCCCGCGACCCGCACCGCCGCAATGACCGATGTGGAGCGGACGCTTGTGGCGGCCCGCTCCCGCGGCGAACGGGTCATGGTGGGCTTCGATTTCGTGTTTGGATTTCCCGTTGGTGCCGCCGCCGCCATCGCGCAAGTGGCAGCCCCCTCATCCGCCCTGTCGGGCACCTTCTCCCACGAGGGGAGAAGGGAGTCGGGGCGAGATCGTACCACATCGCCTTCTCCCTTGATGGGAGAAGGTGGCCGAAGGCCGGATGAGGGTGGGCCGCTTGCGCCGGCCTCTCAGTCGGGTCTCCCTCCCCCTCGCGGGGAGGGGACAGGGGAGGGGGGCGCCTTTGACTCGTCACCCTGGTCGCTCCTCTGGTCCACCCTTCACACTCTCATCATCGACACCGACCAGAACCTCTCCAATCGTTTCGAGGTCGCCGCCCATATCAACCGCGCCACCGCCCCCCGCTTCTGGGGCCACCCGCATGGCCGCAGCTACCAGCACCTCGCGCCGACCCGCGCCGGCACCGACTATCTCGCCATCGCCGAGCGCCGGGCGGTAGAGACCCGCATCCGCGGCCCGCAGCCGGTGTGGAAGCTCACCGGCGTCGGCTCGGTCGGCAGCCAGACGCTGCTCGGCATCCCGCGGCTCGAGACCCTGCGCCGTCACCCCGTGCTCGGCCGCGACATCGCCATCTGGCCGTTCGATACCAGTTTCGAGCGCAACCTCTTGGCCCCCATCACCGTGGTCGAAATCTACCCCTCCTTCTTCCCGCTCGATATCACCGCCGTGCCGCGCGACCGCGCCCAGGTCGAAACCTGCGTGCTCCGCTACGCCGCCCTCGACGCCGCCGGCCTGCTGAGCCCCTTCCTCTCCGCGCCTGCCGACCTCTCGGCCGAACATCGCGCCACCGCCATCGCCGAGGAAGGCTGGATCGCCGGGGTCGGCCACGAGCATCTGCGCCTCGCTTTGCCGGAGGCCGCATGAGCTACCTCCGCAACCCCGACGCCATCTATGCCGAAAGCTTCGCCATCATCCGTGCCGAGGCCGATCTCGCGAACCTGCATCCCGCACTGCACGACATCGCCATCCGCATGATCCACGCCTGCGGCATGCCCGATCTCGCCACCGACATCGTCGGCAGCCCTGCTGTGGTCGACGCGACACGGGAGGCGCTGGCACTCGGCAAGCCGATCTTGTGCGACTGCGAGATGGTCCGCTCCGGCGTCATCCGCCGCAACCTGCCCGCCGGCAACGACCTCGTCCTCACCCTCAACGAGCCCAACATTCTCGAACTCTCAAAACTCCTCGGCACCACCCGCTCCGCCGCCGCCGTCGAACTCTGGCGCCCACGCCTCGAAGGCGCCGTGGTCCTCATCGGCAACGCCCCGACTGCACTCTTTCACCTCCTCGATATGCTTGACGCCAAAGGCCCCCGTCCGGCCGCCATCATCGCTGCCCCAGTCGGTTTCGTCGGCGCCGCCGAGTCCAAGGCGCGGCTGAGCCAGGGCAGCCACGGCATCCCCTTCGTCACCGTGCTCGGCCGCCGCGGCGGCTCGGCCATCGCCGCTGCTGCACTCAACGCCATCACCGCAGGAGCCCCCGCATGAGCGTCTGGCTCCACATTATAGGCGTCGGCGAAAAGGGCGTGGGCGAGCTCCCCGCCGCCCAGCGCGAGCTCGTCGCCGAGGCCTTCACCGTCATCGGCCCGCCGCGCCTCCTCGCCACCGTCGGCTCCGCCGTCACCACCGATGTCGAGGTCCATCCCGAGCTGGTGCAGCGCCGCAGCCTCGAGGCCGTCGCCCGCGCTCTCCTCTATGTCGACGAGGAGGAGATCACCTTCCCCGAGGAGGATCTCTCCCGCGTCCTCATCGAGTGGCGCGGCGGCATCGAGCAGATGATCGGCCAGATCCTGCCGCTGCGTGGTTCGCCCACCGTAATCCTTGCCACCGGCGACCCGATGTGGTTCGGCATCGGCGCGACGCTGGCGAAACATCTCGAGCCCGACGAGTTCGAGATCCATACCCACCCGGCCGCCTTCCAGCTCGCCGCCGCCAAGCTCCGTTGGCCGCTGCAGCATGTGGCGACCCTCTCGCTCCACGGCCGCCCCATCGAGGCGGTGCAACCGCACATCCTCCCCGGCAACCGCATCCTGGCGCTCACCACCGACGCGACCACAGTCGACCGCGTGGCCGACACCCTTGCCAATCGCGGCTATGGGCAGTCGATCCTCACCGCGCTCGAAAATCTCGGCGGCGCCGAGGAGAAGGTCACTTCGTCGACGGCCGAGGATTTCAACGCCAAGGCCATTGGCGATTTCTACGTCCTCGCCATCGACTGCGTCGCCGACGACGGCGCGGCACTGCTGCCGCCGGTTCCCGGCCTCCCCGACGAGGCCTTCGTTTCCGACGGGCAGCTCACCAAGCGCGAGGTCCGCGCCGCCACCATCGCCCGTCTCGCACCCTATCCCGGCGCGCTGCTCTGGGA
>DATCRS010000174.1:0-3276 GCA_036568845.1 Devosia sp.
ATGCCGGTCTCGCCAACCTGCCGGTGACGCAGAACGTGCTCAAGCTGCTGCGCGACCACAAGATCGATGTCGGGCTGTTCTCGGACGTGAAGCCGAACCCGATCGCGGCCAATGTCAATGCCGGCATCGAGGTGCTGCGCCAGGGCGGCTATGACGGCGTCATCGCCTTTGGTGGCGGCTCCGGGCTCGATACGGCGAAAGTCATCGCCTTCATGGCCGGGCAGACCCGTCCGATGTGGGATTTCGAGGACATCGGCGACTGGTGGACCCGCGCCGACCCGCACGGCATTCTGCCCATTGTCGCCGTGCCGACCACCGCCGGCACCGGTTCGGAAGTCGGCCGCGCCGGCGTCATCACCGACGAAACGACGCACACCAAGAAGGTGATCTTCCACCCGCTGATGATGCCCAAGGTGGTGATCGCCGACCCCGAGCTCACCGTCGGCATGCCGGCCTTCATCACCGTCGGCACCGGCTTTGACGCGCTCGCGCATTGCCTCGAGGCCTATTGCTCGCCCGGCTACCATCCGCTCGCCGACGGCATCGCTGTCGAAGGCGTGCGGCTGGTGTTCGAGAACCTGCCCAAGGTGGCGGCCGACCCCAACGACATCGACGCGCGCGGCCACATGATGAGCGCCGCCGCCATGGGCGCCACGGCGTTCCAGAAGGGGCTCGGCGCCATCCACGCGCTGAGCCACCCGGTCGGCGCGCTCTACGACACCCATCACGGCATGACCAACGCCGTGTTCATGCCCTATGTGCTGGTGGTCAATCGCGACGCCATCGAAGCCAAGATCGCCCGCCTCGCCGCCTATTGCGGGCTCTCGCCGAATTTCGAGTCCTTCCTCCATGCGGTGACGGCGTTGCGGAAAAAGCTCGGCGTCCCCAATACGCTGCGCGAGTTCAAGGTGGACGATGCCCAGCGCGACAAGATCGGCGACATGGCAATCGTCGATCCCACGGCCGGCGGCAACCCGATCGAGCTGACAAAGGCGCGGGCCCTGGAGATCTTCGACCGGGCGCTGGAGGGAAGGCTTTAGTTCCGCGCACGGGCCTCGTCCTTCGACAAGCTCAGGATGAGGCCCTGGGAGACGCCTCAATAGCCCTCATGGTGAGCCTGTCGAACCACGAGGGCGTGGCATCCTGCTTAGGCTTGGGGCCTTACCCCGCCCGCCCCGCCGTCGCCAGCGCGCCGTGCGCGAACAGTGAGCGCAGATGGGCGATCACCACCTCGCGGAACTTCCCGTTCGCCGGCAGATCACTCCCGAAGATCTCGCTCACCCCAAGCAGCCCATCCACCAGTCTCGCCGCATCGCCCCCTGCCCCGTCCGCAATGGCGCGCAGCCGCGCCGCGTGGGGGTCCTTCACGTCAATCGCGCCGCCCTGCTCGTCGATGCCGGTGACGTAGCGCATCCAGGCGGCGACGCCCAAGGCGAGCCGGGAGAACGGCTGCCCCGCCCCGAGCCGGTCGCGGATGGTCCCGAGCAGGCGCTGGGGCAGTTTTTGCGAGCCGTCCATGGCGATCTGCCAGGTGCGGTGTTTCAGTGCCGGATTGGAGAAGCGGTCGAGCAGCGCGTCGCGATAGGCTTCGAGATCGGCGCGGTCCATGGGCAGGGTGGGCATCACTTCCTCGGTCATGAGGCCATGGACCAGCTTGCGGATCGCGTCGTCCCCGATGGCCTCGTTCACATACTGATAGCCGCCGAGATAGCCGAGATAGGCCATGGTCGAATGACTGCCGTTGAGCATGCGGAGCTTCATGAGCTCGAAGGCCTCGACCTCCTCGACCAGCTGCGCACCGACCGTCTCCCAGGCCGGGCGGCCGTGCGGGAAATGGTCCTCGATCACCCACTGGGTGAAGGGCTCGGTCATGATCGGCCAGGCGTCCTCGAGGCCGGTGGCCTCGCGCACGGTGTCGCGGTCGGCATCGGTGGTGGCCGGCACGATGCGGTCGACCATGGTCGAAGGGAAGGCAACCTCCTTCTCGATCCAGTCGGCAAGGGCCGGATCGCGCAGGCGGGCGAACTGGGTGACGATGCAGCCCACGGTCTTGCCGTTGGACGGCAGGTTGTCGCAGCTCATCACCGTGAAGGGGGCGATCGCCGAGGCGCGACGCAGCTCCAGTGCCCGCACGATGAGGCCCGGCGCGCTGACCGGCGCCTCAGGGCTGGCGAGATCGGCGACGACATCGGGGTGGTTGGGATCGAGATTGCCGGTGGCCGGATCGTGGCAATAGCCCTTCTCGGTCACCGTCAGCGAGACGATGCGGATGCGCGGATCGGCCATCATGGCGATCAGATCTTCGCGCTGGGTGTTGGCGTCGAGGACATCGAGGATCGAGCCGATGATGCGCGGACGGGTGCCGGAGGCGTCGCGGATAGCGACGGTATAAAGAAAGTCCTGCGGCTCCAGCGCTTCCTTGGTGTCGGGGCGGCGCAGCGAGGCGCCGACGATGCCCCAGCGCGGATCGGTGGCAAGGATGTCGTCGACATAGACCGCCATATGCGCGCGGTGAAAGGCGCCGATCCCGAGATGAACGATGCCGGGCGCGACCTTGGAACGGTCGTAGGGCAGCGGGGTCGGCAACGAGCTCAAGCTCAGGCGCATGGAAGTCCTCCTCAGGGCGGCCGGACCATAGCGGAGGAGGCGCCGCGCGGCCAGACCACTTTCCGGCCAAAGCATTGCACGGCCGAACTATCCCCGGCATAAGCGGTCGGCCAGACTTGGAGGAACACGTGGCGAAGCGCTTTGTCAGCATCGGCGAATGCATGATCGAGATGTCGGGCGGCGAAGGCGGCATGTACAAGCTCGGCTATGCCGGCGACACGCTCAACACCGCTTGGTACATGCGCGCTTTGCTCCCTGCCGACTGGCAGGTGGACTATGTCACGGCGCTCGGCGACGACATCTATTCGGGGCAGATGAAGGCCTTCCTCGAACAGGCGGGGATCGGCACCGGTTCGATCCAGACCATCGCGGGCAAGCGCCCCGGCCTCTACATGATCCACCAGGAAAGGGGCGACCGGCACTTCACCTATTGGCGCGGCCAGTCTGCCGCCAGGCAGTTGGCCGATGATCGCGAGGCGCTGGACCGGGCGCTCGAAGGCGCCGACATGGTCTACTTCTCCGGCATCACGCTCGCCATCCTGGCGCCGCGTGCACGCGGCCGGCTGATGAAGGCTATCGTCAAGGCGCGAGACAAGGGCGCGCGAGTGGTGTTCGACACCAACCTGCGCCCCGCCCTCTGGACCTCGCCGGCGGTGATGAAATCCACGC
>DATCRS010000175.1:0-7529 GCA_036568845.1 Devosia sp.
CCGCTACTCCGTTTTGGCGAATGCCCAGACGGCCGACCGGGACCCGCAAAGGTATAAAGAGATCCCGGAGGCACCCACCCGACAGCGCAAGCGCCCTCGGGTGCGTTTGGCGTTTGGCTTAATGGTCACCACATCCCGGCGACCACCGGGACAAGGACGGACCTATGTTTGAAAGCCTAAGCGACCGCCTAGGGAAAATCTTCGAGGGCCTGCGTGGCCGTGGCGCGCTCAACGAAGCTGACGTCGATGCCGCGCTGCGCGAGGTCCGCCGGGCCCTGATCGAGGCGGACGTCTCGCTCGAGGTGGTCCGCGCCTTTGTCGAGCAGGTGCGCGAGCGCGCCGTCGGCGCCGAGGTCACCCGCTCGGTGACGCCGGGCCAGCAGGTGGTCAAGATCGTCCACGATGAATTGGTCAAGGTCCTGGGCGAGACCCAGGTGCCGATCGACTTCGCCACCACCCCGCCCATGACCATGATGATGGTCGGCCTCCAGGGCGCCGGCAAGACCACGCTCTCGGCCAAGCTCGCCAAGCGGATGAAGGAGCGGCAGGGCAAGAAGGTCCTCTTGGCCTCGCTCGACGACCGCCGTCCGGCCGCCAAGGAACAGCTCCGCGTACTCGGCGAGCAGGTGGGCGTCGATACGCTCCCCATCATCGCCGACGAAGCCCCGCTCGACATTGCCCGCCGCGCCCAGCGCGAAGGCAAGCTCGGCGGCTACGACGTGCTCATCCTCGATACCGCCGGCCGCACCCATATCGACGAAGAGCTGATGGACGAGACGGCGGCGATCAAGGCCGCCACCGATCCGCACGAGATCATCCTCGTCGTCGACTCGCTGACCGGCCAGGACGCGATCAACGTCGCCCGCTCCTTCGACGGCCGGCTCGATGCCACCGGCATTGCGCTGACCCGCGTCGATGGCGACGGCCGCGGCGGTGCGGCGCTCTCCATGCGCGCCGCCACCGGCAAGCCGATCAAGGTGATCGGCACCGGCGAGAAGATGGACGCGATCGAGGATTTCCATCCCTCGCGCATCGCCGACCGTATCCTCGGCATGGGCGACATCGTCTCGCTCGTCGAGAAGGCCGCCCAGACCGTCTCGGCCGAAGACGCGGCCAAGATGGCCAAGAAGCTGAAGAAGGGCGCCTTCGACCTCGAAGACCTGCGCACTCAGCTTCTGCAGATGAAGAAGATGGGCGGCATGGGCTCGCTCATGAACATGATGCCGGGCATGGGCCAGATGAAGAAGGCCATGGCCGGCGCCAATCTCGACGAGAAGATCTTCGATCGCCAGGTCGCCATCATCAACTCGATGACCAAGGCCGAGCGCGCCAATCCCGACCTGCTCAACGCCAAGCGCCGCATCCGCATCGCCAATGGCTCCGGCACTACCGTCGAAGCCGTCAACAAGCTGATGAAGCAGCACCGCCAGATGGCGGACATGATGAAGAAGGTTTCGAAGGGCGGCCTCGGCTCGCTGGCCGGCATGTTCGGCGGCAAGATGGGCGGCATGATGCCGAACCTCGGCAACATGCCCAGCCCCGAGAACATGGACCCCAGGGAACTCGAGCGGCTGGCGCGGCAAATGGGGATCGACCCAGCTTCCATCCCGCAGCAGGCGGCTCCGCCCAAAGACCTCTCCGACAAGCTGCCGACCGATGTCGGCAAGCTTTTGAAATCCGGCGGCCCGGGGCTGCCGGGGCTCGGAGGCGCGCCGCGCTTCCCTGGCCTGCCCGGGCTCGGCGGCGGCTTCGTGCCGAAGAAAAAGTAGCAATCTCCAGAACCCGAACCTAAGGACTGAACAATGTCTCTGAAACTCCGTCTCGCCCGCGCCGGCACCAAGAAGCGCCCCTACTACCACGTCGTCGTCGCCGACGCCCGTTCGCCCCGCGATGGCCGCTTCATCGAGCGCATCGGCACCTATGATCCCAAGCTCGAGGACAAAGATGCACGCGTGAAGCTCGTCACCGAGCGCGTGCAGCATTGGCTGAGCGTCGGCGCCCAGCCGACCGAC
The DNA here is from genome assembly GCA_036568845.1 of Devosia sp. Taxonomy (GTDB): domain Bacteria; phylum Pseudomonadota; class Alphaproteobacteria; order Rhizobiales; family Devosiaceae; genus Devosia_A. The sequence goes on from DATCRS010000175.1 coordinate 2,013, forward strand.
CGCGTTGCGCGCTTCTTCGACGCGGCGGGTCTCTTGAAGCGCGAAGCGCGCAACAATCCGGAGAAGGCCAAGCCGGGCAAGAAGGCCACCGAGCGCGCCGAGGCCAAGGCCAAGGCTGCCGAAGCCGCCGCTGCCGCTCCGGCCGAAGCCCCGGCCGCCGAGTAAGCATGCCGACGGCTGCGCAACCGCGAAAACTCCTGATGGGCCGCATCGGTGCGGCCCACGGGATCAAGGGCGAGGTGCGCATCCAGTCGTTTACGGAGGACCCGCTGGCGCTCCTGGACTACGGTCCGCTGGCGACCAACAAGCCGGGCCTCACCATCGAAATCCTCGAGGCGCGCACGACCACCAACGTGCTGGTGGCGCGCCTCAAGGGCATCGGCGACCGCAACGCAGCCGAAAAACTCAACGGCGTCGAACTCTACATCGACCGCGACCTCCTGCCCGAGATCGAGGACGAGGACGACTTCTATCACGCCGATCTCGTCGGGCTCGAAGCGCGGCTGACCGACGGCAAGGTGCTGGGCGAGGTGATCGCGGTGCCCAATTTCGGCGCCGACGACATGCTCGAACTTCGCGACCGCGAAACCGGCGCCACCCGCTTCATCCCCTTCACCAAGGCGGCCGTGCCCGAAATCCACATCGGCGCCGGCTACCTCGTCGTCGTGCCGCCGCACGAGATCGAAGGCGAGGAGCCACCGGGCGAAGCCGCGTCATGAGCTGGCGCGCCGAAGTCATCACGCTTTTTCCCGAACTCTTTCCGGGCACGCTCGGCGCCTCGGTGATCGGCCGTGGCATGGCCGACGGCATCTGGTCGCTCTCGACCACCCAGCTGCGCGATTTTGCCACCGACAGGCACCGCACTGTCGACGACACCCCATCGGGCGGCGGCGCCGGCATGGTGCTGAAACCCGACATTCTCGCCAAGGCTATCGACGCCGTCGCCGATGACCGGCCCAAACTCCTGATGTCTCCCCGCGGAAAGCCGCTGACCCAGGCGCGGGTGCGCGAGCTCGCCGCCGGACCGGGCGTCATCGTCGTCTGCGGCCGCTTCGAGGGCGTCGACCAGCGCGTCATCGAAGCCCGCGACCTCGAGGAAATCTCGATCGGCGACTACGTCCTCGCCGGTGGCGAGGTGGCGGCGATGGTCTTGATCGAAGCCGTCGTCCGCCTGCTCCCCGGCGTCCTCGGCGCCGCCGAGAGCCATGCCGACGAAAGTTTTGAGAACGGGCTTCTCGAATATCCCCAGTACACCCGGCCGCAGGTCTTCGAGGGCCGCGAAATCCCCGCGGTTCTCACCTCAGGCGACCACGACAAGATCGCCAAATGGCGCCGGGCCGAGAGCGAAGCCCTCACCAAGGCCCGACGGCCGGATCTGCTAAAGGGCTAGGCCCAAATCTCTCGGTGATGCCCCAACAGATCAGTGCCCCATATGCCCCATCGGCGCCATATCGGCGTCCGTTCCGCCGACTGCGAGCAGCACCGGCAGCTTGCCGGCGCGCTCGAACGTCAGGGTCACCTCGAGACAGCCGCCCTCCGCAAGGCCCTGGGCAAGCCCCATCATCATGACGTGGTAGCCGCCCGGCTCCAGCGTGACCGTGCCGCCGGCGGGAATCTCCAGGCCGTCGTCGAGCCTCGTCATCTTCATGACGTCGCCCTCCATCTTCATTTCGTGCATCTCGGCCATTTTGGCGGCGTCGGTCTCGACACCGACCAGGCGATCGGCGGCGGCGCCCGCATTGGTGATCGTCATGAAGCCGCCGGCCGCCTTTGCGCCGGGCAGCGTCGCCCGGGTAAGGGCGCCGGTCACGGTGATATCCCCCGCTGTGAAGCTTTGCCCGGCGGCGCAGTCCTGGGCGAAAACGGGGGTGGCGAGGGCAAGGACGGCCGCAGCCGCAAGAACCAGACTCTTCATTTGCAATCCCAACTGCTGCCGCCCGATACTATCGGGTGCACTGATAGTCCCGCGCGCCGCGTTCGTCATCGCGCAAAATGCCGCTGCTCCTCATTGATCTCCCGCGACGTTCCTGACAGAACTAGCGGCAGAGACGGTGCGCGGGGCAAAATCCCGCGTGAAACGGGAAGCAGGCGAACACCCTGCGCCGCCCCCGCGACTGTAACGGGTAGCTCCTCCAGCGTGCCACTGGTTTGCGACTGGGAAGGCGGAGCGAGCGAACACCCGGAGCCAGGAGACCGGCCGCCTCCAGGAATGAACCCGACTGCGGGACGGTGGGTCCCGCCAAGGAGAACAGATATGCGCCTCAAGCTGGCCCTCGCCGCCCTTCTCGCCCTCGCCCCGACCGCCACCCTCGCCCATACCGGCGTCAGCGTCGAGCACGATCTGCTGCACGGCTTCCTGCATCCGCTCGGCGGCCTCGACCACGTGCTGGCCATGCTGGCGGTGGGCGTCTTCGCCTTCGTGCTCGGCGGTCGCGCGCTCTGGCTGGTGCCGCTCGCCTTCGTCGGCATGATGACCGCCGGCTTCGTCGTCGGCCTCGCCGGGATCGAGGTGCCGTTCGTCGAACTCGGCATCGCCCTCTCTTCGATCGTCATCGGCGGCGTCGCCGCGCTCGGCCGGCCCATGCCGGTGGTCGCGGCATCCGCGCTCGTCGGGCTCTTCGCCGTATTCCATGGCGTGGCCCATGGCGCCGAGATGCCCGTCGGTGCCTCGGGCCTCGACTACGCCCTGGGCTTTGTTGCCGCCACCGCCCTGCTCCACCTCGCCGGCATCGCCGGTGCGATGGGCGTCGCCAAGCTCGCGGGCCGCTTCGGTAAGCCCGCCGCGCAGCTTGCCGGCGGGCTCTTCGCCTTCGGCGGCCTCGGCGTCCTGGCCGGCTAGCTGTAGCCGCTGCACGCCCTCGTGGTTCGACAAGCTCACCATGAGGGCTACCAAGGTATCCGGCTTTCAAAGGCCCTCATCCTGAGCTTGTCGAAGGACGGGGGCCGGGCACACTGAAGTTCCGCCCCTAGACTCCGCCGCGTTTCTCCTCTATACGCGCGCTCGCCTGCCCTGAGGGGCCGGCCAATAAGCGCATACAACAATCCGTGCAACCAAGACCGGGCGGTCGGTTCCAGCTAGGGCCGGCGAAACGCTCCATTGAAAAGATCAACGGAAGACCAAGATGAACATCATCGAGCAGCTCAACAAAGAGCAGTATGAATCGCTCGCCGCCAAGGCGAAGCTCCCCGACTTCACCCATGGCGATACCGTCAAGGTGTGGGTGAAGATCCGCGAAGGCGACAAGGAACGCCTGCAGGCCTATGAGGGCGTCGTGATCGCCCGCTCGGGCAGCGGCATCGGCGAGAGCTTCACCGTGCGCAAGATTTCCTACGGGGAAGGCGTGGAGCGCGTGTTCCCGATCCTCTCGCCCAATATCGACCGCGTCGAAGTGCTGAAGCGCGGCAAGGTCCGCCGCGCCAAGCTCTACTACCTGCGCGACCGTCGCGGTAAGTCCGCTCGTATCTTCGAGTCGACCTCGTCGCGTACTCGCAAGATCGAAGCCGGCGAGCGCGATGCCGCGCTCGAGGCCAAGAATGCCCGCGAGGCCGAAAAGATCGCTGCTGCCGAGGCGCTGGCCAAGGAGCTCGCCGAAAAGGACGCCGCCGAGGCTGCTGCCGCGGCTGCCGCCGAGCAGGCCGCTGCCGCCGAGGCTCCGGCTGAGACCAAGGCCGAATAACCAAGGGCACATACCCGCCCTTGCCGCTGAAATTCAGCTGAAGCCTGGCCCCCGCAAGGTGGCCGGGCTTTTTCGACTCTGGAGGAACCGCCGATGACCACTGCCGACGACCGTGCCGCCACCGCCGCGCAACTCAAGCAGGAGGCAGGCCTGCTCCTCGGCCGCAGTGGCCTCTTCAAGCTGCTCGAGGAGCGCTTCGGCAAGGTGAAGATCACCGGCAGCGCCGGCTACGACCTGATGGTCTGGCGCGACATCGACATCCACATGCCGGTCGAGGCGAGCAAATGGGCCGACTGGGCCTATCTCGTCTCCGAAATCGCTCGGCAGTTCCAGGACAAGGGGTTGGTGCTGCACCGGGCCACCTACTGGAACGACTATGTCGACCCCCATCCGCTCGGCGCCGGGCTCTACTGGGGCATAGAGTTTCGCGACTTTGAGGACCACCCGTGGAAATGCGACCTCTGGGGGTGGGAGCCGTTCGACTTCGAGATCCGCGATTCCCGCGACGACAGCCTCCGCTCCGACCTTGCCCGCGCCGACCGCGACCTGATCCTGCGACTGAAGACCGAGGCCCGCGAGCGCGAGGACTATTACGGCAGGGTCGTGGGCTCGTTCGACATCTATCAGTTCTGCATCCAGCGGGCCGGCGAGACGCTGGAGGAACTGGAGGCCTGGAAGGGCTCACAGGCTTAGCCTTCGCGACTCCCCATTTCTCGGCTACCAAATCCTCCCGACCATGGAGGACGCCCATGCAATCCTATTTCTGCGCCACTTGCGGCACCGGCTTTCCGCCCTCCGATGCACCGCCGGCCAATTGCCCGACCTGCGAAGACGAACGGCAGTACCTGCCGCCCGGTGGACAGCGCTGGACGACGTTGGCCGAGCTCCGCGAGAACCATCAGAACGATATCCGCGAGCTCGAGCCCGGGCTTTTCGGCGTCGGCGCCACCCCGGCCATTGCCATCGGCCAGCGGGCGCTGCTGATCGCTCAACCCGGCGGCGGCGTGATGTGGGACTGCACGCCGCTCGTCACCGACGAGGCAGTGGCCCGCATCAAGGCCCTGGGTGGGCTGCGCGCCATCGCCATCAGCCACCCACATTTCTTCACGGCCATGAACGAGTGGAGCGAAGCCCTGGGCGGCGTGCCGATCGTCCTCCACCAGGAACTGCAGCGCCACGTGGTCAACGAAGGGCCGCACGTCACCTATTGGAGCGGCGAGACCCACTCGCTCGGCCAAGGTTTCTCGCTGGTGCGCGGCGGCGGCCATTTCACCGGGAGCACTTGGCTGCATTGGGCCGATGGGGCGGGGGGCAAGGGCGCAATCTTCACCGCCGATACCATCACGGTGGTGCCGGACACCCGCTGGGTGAGTTTTATGTACTCCTACCCAAACCTCATTCCTCTGCCGCCCCGCGAGGTGCGCCGCATCGCCGCCACCACCGAGCCCTATGCCTTCGATCGAATCTACTCCGCCTGGTGGGACCGCGTCCTGCCGTACGACGCAAAGGCCCGGCTGGCCGCGTCGGTCAAGCGGTACATTGAGGCGGTGGAACGCTAGGCGCCGAGCTTGTCGATCGCGGCCGCCAGCTTCACATCCTTTTCGGTGAGGCCGCCGGCCGAGTGGGTCGAGAGCGTGATCGTCACCCGGTTGTAGACATTGCTCCATTCCGGGTGGTGATCGGCCGCCTGCGCCAGCAGCGCCACGCGCGTCATGAAGGCGAAGGCTTCGGAAAAGTCCCTGAACTTGAACTCGCGCGTGATGGTATCTGCCGCCGGGTCGTGACGCCAGCCGCCGAGCGAGCGGAGCGCTGCGTCGCGGACGGCACTGGTGAGTTTCGT
>DATCRS010000176.1:0-5169 GCA_036568845.1 Devosia sp.
CCCGGTCTACTCCAAGACCGAGAAGGTGCGCATCGATGTGCTGAAGCGCTTCGGCGTCTATTCGACCGAGTCCAACGGCCACCTTTCGGAATACCTGCCCTGGTATCGGAAGCGTCCGGACGAGATCAATCGCTGGATCGATATGAGCGACTGGATCCACGGCGAGACCGGCGGCTACCTGCGCCACTCGACCGAACGCCGGAACTGGTTCGAGACCGACTTCCCCAAGTTCAAGGCCGAGGCAACCAAGCCGCTTTCGGAGCACAAGCGCACCAGCGAGCACGCCAGCTACATCATCGAGGCGCTCGAGACCGGCCGCACCTACCGGGGCCATTTCAACGTCCGCAACAACGGCGTGATCAGGAACCTGCCGGCTGACGCCATCATCGAGAGCCCCGGCTTCGTCGACCGCTTCGGCATCAATATGGTCGAAGGTATCACGCTGCCGACCGCCTGCGCCGCGACCTGCTCGGTGTCGGTCTCGGTGCAGCGGTTGAGCGTCGAGGCGGCGATGACCGGTAATATCGATACGCTCAAGCTCGCCGTCCTGCACGACCCGCTGGTCGGCGCCATCTGCACGCCCGACGAGGTCTGGCAGATGGTCGACGAAATGGTCGTCGCCCAGGCCCAATGGCTGCCGCAGTATGCCGACGCAGTTCCGGCAGCCAAGGCGCGACTGGCCAAGGGCACGGTCAAGACGAAGGACTGGCAGGGCGCCGCCCGCAAAGTCGTCCGCTCGGTCGAAGAGCTGCGCGAAATGAAGGGCGCGCATCACTGATCTATCAGTCGGGACTCCTCCCCCGCTTGCGGGGGAGGATACCGGCCATTGGCCGGAGGAGGGGGGAGCCGCTTGCGCCGACCTCGCCCGTGGCCCCTCCGTCAGCGCAAGGTGCTCCCCTCTCCCGCCCTGTCGGGCACCCTCTCCCGTGAACGGGAGAGGGACGCGTGCGGCGACGCCAGGGGCCCTCACACCCACCGCTGCTCCCGCACCCCCTTCAAGAACTCCGCATGCCCGAGCGCCTTGGTGGCGGCCTGCTTGTATTCCTTGACCATTGCGTCATGCACCGACTTCGCGAAGGAGCGGAGCTTGGGGTCGCGTGCCATCTCGGCCTTAGCGACCCTGGGGTCGAGCAGGCCGAGCCCGTCCAGCACCGGATAGTGAAGCTGCGTCTCCATGTGCGGCAGGCCGAATAGATATTGCGGAAAGTGCTCGTGCCGCGGCATCTCGGTCTTCCACCGCGCGAGCCGCTCCTTGGTCTCGGGATGGATGCGGTGCTCGCGCACTTCGCGCCAGAACGGGGTGTCGTCGCGCTCGGTCATGTAGTGGGTGTTGACGAAAGTGCGGAAGTCGTCGACCTGCCGGCCGACCCGGGCATTGTAGTCGTCGCGCAGCGCCTGCGTCACCTGTTTCGGGTCGCGCAGGTACTGGCCGCCGAACATCATCATCTGCACGATGGTGCCGTGGATCGAGGTCGATTCCAGCGGCTCGAGAAAGCTCGACGACAGCCCGACGGCGACGACATTGCCGATCCAGGCCTTTTCGAGCCGGCCGATCTTGAACTGGATGTCGCCGCGCACTTCGACCTTGCGGCCGAGCACTTTCTCGATTTCGGCATGCGCCTCGTCGGGGGTGCGGAACTCGTCGGAAAAGACGTAGCCGCAGCCATAGCGGAACTGGGTCGGGATCTGCCACATCCAACCCGCCTCCTGGGCCCAGGCGCGGGTGTAGTTGGCGATCTCCTCGCCCTCTTCGACCGGCAACCAGAACGGGATGGCGCGGTTGACCGGCAACTCATGGGCATAGCTGATCCAGGGCGCGTTGAGCTCACCGACGATCAATCGCTTCCGGAACCCGGTGGCATCGACGAAGAAGTCGCCTTCCAGCCGCTGGCCGTCCTCGAAGACGATGGCGGTGACGTCGCCGGTCTCGGCGTTCCGCTCCACGCCGGTCAGCACATTGTCGACGATCTCGACGCCCTGCGACTTCGATTTTAGATATTTTCCCACCAGCGCCTGGTCGAAATGATAGGCGGGGAGGAACGGCCCGAGCGCCAAGAGCGAATCGTCGGGCTTGGTCGTCCACGGCGCCTTCTTGCGTTCGAGCAGTGGGCCGAAGAGGTGCAGGTCCTGCACCGGCTTCTGCACCGAAACCGCATAGACGTTGAGGTAGTCGCTCGGCGCGCCCTCCGGCGCCTCCACCACCTGGTGCGGATCATCGATGGGGCCGTAATAAGTGAAGCCCTTGCGGCGCCAGTCCTCGTGCCGGATGCCGAGCTTGTAGGTCGCCTCGCAGCTCCGCATGAAGTCGAAGATGTCGATGCCGAAATGGCGGAGAAAAACGTGGAAGGCGGCCGTCGTCGCCTCGCCGACGCCGACGGTCGGGATCTTGCTCGATTCCACCACGGCAACGCTGGCGTCGAGGTTCAGCCGCCGGATGCTGTCCTGCAGGATGAAGGCCGCGATCCAGCCGGCGGTGCCGCCGCCGACGACAACGAATTTCGATTTCGCCACGATAGTCCTCCCTGGATCGGCACTCTATCGGCGCCGCTCCGCACGGCAAGGCGCCGCGCGATGTCTCCGTAAAAACCGGAAGGACTCGCGAAACCAGCGCACCGCGGTCAGCGAACCGTCGCCGTCAGGGTGCGCTTCACCGCGTCGCGCCAGCCCTTGAGCTTCTGCTTCCGCACCGTGGGATCCATGCGCGGGTTGAACTGGCGGTCGAGCGCCCAGCGCTTGGCAAAACCCTTCATGTCGGGCCAGACGCCCGCCTTCCATCCGGCCAGCCAGGCGGCGCCCAGGGCGGTGGTTTCGAGGATCGTCGGGCGGTCGACCGGCGCTTCGAGAATGTCGGAGAGGAACTGCATGGTGTAGTCCGAGATCACCATGCCGCCATCGACGCGCAGCACGGTGTCCTTGGCGCCTCTCCAGTCCTTGCGCATGGCGTCGACAAGGTCGCGGGTCTGGTAGCTCACCGCTTCGAGCGCCGCGCGCGCCAGTTCGGAGCGGCCAGTATTGCGCGAGAGACCGTAGATGGCGCCGCGCGCTTCGGCGTCCCACCATGGGGCGCCGAGACCGACAAAGGCCGGCACCAGGTAGACGGCCTGATTGGGGTCGGCCTGCTGCGCCAGTTTCCCGCTCTCGGAGGAATCCTCGATGATGCGGAGCCCGTCGCGCAGCCACTGCACCGAGGCGCCCGCCATGAAGATGGCGCCTTCGAGCGCGTAGGTGGTCTTGCCGTCCAGCCGGTAGGCGATGGTGGTCAGCAGCCGGTTCTTGGAGCGCACCAGATCGCTGCCGGTATTGAGCAAGGCGAAGCAGCCGGTGCCATAGGTCGACTTCAGCATGCCCGGCTCGAAGCAGGCCTGGCCGATGGTCGCGGCCTGCTGGTCGCCGGCAGCACCACGGATGGGGATCGGCGCGCCGAAATGCTCGGCCTCGGCAATGCCGAAGTCGTCGGCATTGTCCTTGACTTCGGGCAGCATCGAGCGCGGCACGTCAAGCATCTCCAGCAGCTCGTCGTCCCACTGGTTGGTCTCGATGTTGTAGAGCAGGGTGCGGCAGGCATTGGTGGCGTCGGTCGCGTGCACCTTGCCGCCGGTCAGCCGCCAGATGAGGTAGCTGTCGACGGTGCCGAAGGCGAGCTCGCCGCGCTTCGCCTTGGCCCGTGCGCCCGGCACATTGTCGAGGATCCACTTGATCTTGGGGCCGGAAAAATAGGGGTCGAGCAGCAGACCCGTCTTGCGGGCCACCATCTTTTCAAAACCCTTCTTGATCAGCTTCTCGCAGATCGGGGCGCAGCGCCGGTCCTGCCAGACGATGGCGTTGTGGATGGTCTTGCCGGTCTTTTTGTCCCAGACCAGCGTCGTCTCGCGCTGGTTGGTGATGCCGATGGCGGCGACATCCCTGGCGGTGATCCCGGCCTTGCGCAGGGCCGTCTTCACCGACCACAGGCACGTGGCCCAGATTTCGTCCGGCACGTGCTCGACCCAGCCCGAAGCGGGGAAATGCTGGGTGAACTCCATCTTGCCCATGCCGGCGATCTGCTGGTTGCCATCAAAGACGATGGCGCGGCTCGAAGTGGTGCCCTGGTCGATGGCCAGCACGTATCCGGTCATGGTTCTCCCCTCGTGATCCTTGTTCCGGATATACTGGTTCGGCTTGGGCTTGTCAGGGTCTCGGAAACGTCACGGTCGCCGAGAAGCCCCGGCCGCTGCCCGCCGAGATGGACAAGCGCCCGCCGAAGAGCGCGGCGATCTCTTCGACAATGGCGAGGCCCAGCCCGGCGCCATGGCCGCTCTGCGTGCCGCGATGGAATCGCTCGGTCAGCGCCGCGGCCTTGTCAGGTGGCACGCCGCGTCCATTGTCGGCCACCTCCAGTCGCACAGTGTCATCAACGATCACCCTCACGGTGGCCTCGGCTCCCGGCCCGGCATAGGCGATGGTGTTGTGGATGAGGTTGCGCACCAGTTCGCCGAGAAGGATCTCGTCACCGCGAATGGGCGCCGTGTCCGGGCCCTCGAAACCAAGGTCGATGCCGGCGTCGCGCGCGGCGAGCACGTGTTCCATCGCTTCATGCCGGGCGATGCCGGCGAGGTCGGCGGATCCGGACTTAGCCCGGTCCGATGCCGCCTGGTCGATCTGGGCGAGCACCAGCATCTGGGCGAGGATGCGCTCGGCCTGAGCGGCTCCCGCATCGGCCGTCTCGATGGCGGCGGTGCGGTTGGCACCAGCCTCGTGCCGCTTGGCCAGCGCAAGCTGCGTCCGGATGATGGTCAGCGGCGTGCGGAGCTGGTGGCTGGCATTGCCGGTGAAGTGGCGCAGCGCTCCGATCGCCACGCCGAGGCGGCCCATGAACGAATTGACCGTGTCGACAAGGTTGCGCACCTCCCGTGGCACGTTGGCATCGATGGGCTCCAGGTCGTCCGGACTTCTGAGCGCGATGGCGGTGCCCAGCCGGTTGAGGGGGCGGAGGGCCAGGGTGACGGCGATCCAGAGGATGATGGCTGCGGCCACGATCAGGATGGCGAGGCGCGCTGCGGATCGTAGCAGCAGCGTCTGCGCCAGCTGGCTGCGGGCAATCGTCGTTTCGGCGACAGTCACCGTAAAGGGGATAGCGCGGTCGCCCGACGAGGCGGACCGGCGGAGCACGGCGAGGCGGATGGGCTCGCC
>DATCRS010000177.1:0-8862 GCA_036568845.1 Devosia sp.
GTGATGGACAAGCGCAGCGGCAAGCAGCTGCCAGTGACGCTGGGCCATGACAGCCGCCTGGCGCAGGTCTTCAACAATCTCATCGACAATGCCGTCTCATTCTCGCCGCCGGAGGGCACCGTGCGGGTCGCCGTGGCGACGACCGATACGACCATTACCGTCACGGTGACGGACGAGGGGCCGGGGATCCGCGGCGACATCTCGCGCATCTTCCAGCGCTTCTATACCGACCGCCCCGAGGGCGAGCATTTCGGCGACCATTCCGGCCTGGGGCTCGCCATCTCCAGGCAGATCGTCGAGGCCCATAAGGGCACGATCACGGCCGAGAACCGCACCGATCGCTCCGGCGCCCGGTTCACCGTGCGCCTGAAGCGCGCCCCTGTCGAAAGGCCCCGCCGTTGAGCCTTCCCGAAAACGTCCACGCCACCGGTATTGTCCTTGGCAAGACCGGCGTGATCTTTCGCGGGCCCTCCGGGGCGGGGAAATCTCTGCTGGCCCTGGAACTGATCGACGAATGGGACCTGCGCGGCGAGGGCGGCAAGCTGGTCTCGGACGACCGCATCGACGTGGCGGTGGAAAAAGGCGGGCTGTTTATGATGGCGCCCAAGACGATCGAGGGCCTGGTCGAGCTGCGCGGCCGCGGTATCGTCAGCCGCCCGTTTGTGCGCAAGGCGCCGATCCACCTCGTCGTCGACCTGGTTCCTGGCCTCGAGCGCATGGTGGAGGAGGATGCGCTGGAGACCACGCTATTGGGCGTCAAGCTGCCGCGCTGCCCGGTGCCGCAGGCCGGCGTCGTCGATGCCCGGCACCAGCTGCTGCTGATCCGCGAGGCGCTGCGCCACGTCATCCCCAGAAAGCCCGCGCCGCGGCAAAAAGACACTTGAAACCATCCACCTCAGGGGCAACACTCCGCCCACGTGCCGCCTCCGGCATGCCGATTGGGGAATATGCATGATTGGCATGGTTCTGGTGACCCACGGGGCGCTGGCCATTGAATTCAAATCCGCTCTCGAACATGTCGTCGGCCCACAGGATTTCGTGGAAACGGTGGCCATTGGCCCCGATGACGACATGGAGCAGCGTCGCACCGACATTCTCAACTGCGTCGACGCCGCCGATCAGGGCAAGGGCGTGGTGATCCTCACCGACATGTTCGGCGGCAGCCCGTCGAACCTGGCGATCTCGGTGATGCAGAACCGCGATGTCGAAGTGATCGCCGGGGTCAACCTGCCCATGCTGGTGAAGCTCGCGCGGGTTCGGGCCGACCACGACATCAAGGCAGCTGTGGCCCTGGCGGCCGAGGCCGGGCGCAAATATATCAACGTCGCCAGCGATACGCTTGGCGCGTAACCGGATTTACGGCATCATTTACGAATGGACACGGCGGCAGGTTCAGATCGGGCGCTCGCGCAGCAATTGACCATCGTCAATCGCAAGGGCCTGCATGCGCGCGCTTCGGCCCGGTTCGTGCGCACCGCCGAGTGCTTCGAGGCCGAGATCAAGGTCGTCCGCGAGGGGCAGGCCGTCTCGGGCCATTCCATCATGGGCCTGATGATGCTCGGCGCTGGCCCGGGCTCCACCATCCTCGTCCAGGCCACCGGCAAGCAGGCCCGCGAGGCCCTCGACGCCATCACCACGCTCGTCAACAACGGCTTTGACGAGGACAACGAGGGCGTGGCGGCCGGGTGAGCGACACCGGAACCGCCTTTCTCACGTCCCGTTGACTTCGCGCTTCGCGCAACCCAGCTCTTGTGCGGCAACGGAGGCTCCATGCGCAGGACCGTGAGCGTCATCGGCGGGCTGGCTCTCGGCATCGTGCTGAGCCAATTCCCTGAATATGCACAGCAATATACCCAGCGGCTGGGCGGCGCGGTCGACGAGCTCAAGATCATCACCGCGGAGTTCGACGAGGCGGCTGCGGACGCGGGCATGACGCGCGAAACCGCACTGGGACGCTACGGCGCTGCCGCCGACGATTTCCTGCGTGGCCGTGGCGAGTCGATGTCGCGCACGTTCCGCCGCTATGACGAGCTCAGTGCCATGCAGGCGCGTCTCCGCGGCGCCGATGCGTGGGAACGCTTTACCCTGCTGCCGCAGTTCTTGGACAGCGAGATCGGGGCGCGCGCGCTGGAGGATTTCCAACCGGCCGTGCCGGTGACCGTGGAGGGGCTGGCCTATGGCGGCGGCGGGTTCCTGGTGGGCTATCTCGTGACATCGGGGCTGGTGCGCTTCCTGATGCTGCCGTTCCGGCGGCGGAGGGTGGTACCCGGCCCTCGTGGTTCGACAAGCTCACCATGAGGCCCTCATAGACATCCCAGTAGCCCTCATCCTGAGCCTGTCGAAGGACGAGGGCGTGACTGCAGAAGGGATATAAAGAAATCTTTATATCTCTCATTGATCCCTCCGCATGGCTTGCGTATAACGCGCCGAACGTCAGGACACGCGGAGTTTTGCCACCATGGCCCCCACCAATAGCGACTATGCCGTCAAGGACATTTCCCTCGCCGACTACGGCCGCAAGGAAATCGGCATGGCCGAGATCGAGATGCCGGGCCTGATGGCCATCCGCGAGGAATATGCCGAGCGGCAGCCGCTCAAGGGCGCCCGCATCGCCGGCTCGCTGCACATGACCATCCAGACCGCCGTGCTCATCGAGACGCTGGTGGCGCTCGGCGCCGAGGTGCGCTGGGTCAGCTGCAACATTTTTTCGACGCAGGACCACGCCGCCGCGGCCATCGCCGCCGCCGGCGTTTCGGTCTTCGCCCACAAGGGCGAGAGCCTCGAGGAATACTGGGACTATACCGACCGCATGATGGATTGGCCGGACGGCCAGACCCCCAACATGATCCTCGACGATGGCGGCGACGCCACCATGTACATCCTCACCGGCGCCAAGGCCGAGAAGGACCCCTCGGTGCTGGCCAATCCCGGCAACGAGGAAGAGGAGATCTTCTTTGCCACCATCAAGCGCCGCCTCGCCAAGAACCCGACCTTCTTTTCGACCATCCGTGCCGCCATCAAGGGCGTCTCGGAGGAGACCACCACGGGCGTGATGCGGCTCTATCAGCTGCAGCAAAAGGGCGAGCTGCCCTTCCCGGCCATCAACGTCAACGACAGCGTCACCAAGTCGAAGTTCGACAACAAGTACGGCACGCGCGAATCCCTCGTGGACGCCATCCGCCGCGGCACCGACGTGATGATGGCCGGCAAGGTGGCGATCGTCTGCGGCTATGGCGACGTCGGCAAGGGCTCGGCCCAGTCGCTTCGCGGCGCCGGCGCCCGCGTGCTGGTGACTGAAGTGGATCCAATCTGCGCGCTGCAGGCTGCCATGGACGGCTATGAGGTGGTGACGCTCGAAGATGCCGCCCACCGCGCCGACATCGTCGTCACCGCCACCGGCAACAAGGACATCGTTACCGTCGACCATGTCCGCTCGTTCAAGGACATGGCCATCGTCTGCAACATCGGCCACTTCGATAACGAGATCCAGGTCTCGGCGCTGCGCAACTTCAAGTGGACCAATGTGAAGCCGCAGGTCGACCTCGTCGAGCTGCCCTCCGGCAAGCGCATCGTGCTCCTCTCCGAGGGCCGCCTCGTCAATCTCGGCAACGCCACCGGCCACCCGAGCTTTGTGATGTCGGCGTCGTTCTCGAACCAGACGCTGGCGCAGATCGAGCTCTTCACCAATGGCGAGAAGCTCGCCAAGGCCGTGCACGTCCTGCCCAAGCATCTCGACGAGAAGGTCGCCGCACTGCATCTCGCTAAGCTCGGCGCCAAGCTGACCACGCTGAGCAAGGACCAGGCCGACTATATCGGCGTGCCGCAGCACGGCCCGTTCAAGCCGGAAGCCTACCGGTACTGATCTAGTCTGTTTCGATTGCGGGCCTCTCCCGGCGACGGGAGAGGCCTTTTTCGTTTTGGCAGATGGTGCAGTCGGCGTCCCTCTCCCGCTTGCGGGAGAGGGTGCCCGACAGGGCGGGAGAGGGGAGCACCTTGCGCCGGTGGCTGGGGCGCCCCCCTTCCGTCGCCTTCGGCGCCACCTTCCCCCGCAAGCGGGAGAAGGACGCCGACTGAGACCTCCCGCCACCCCCGAATTTCCCCGTGGAATCACGGCGGCGTTAACGAAGCGTTCACTGTTCGGTCCGGGGTCAATGGGCAATCTTGGGATTATGCCCACTGTCCACACCCTCAAAGACTCTTTTTCGCGATTCCCGACACCGGTATCTTGAGGTGATTCGGTGGTCTGGGGGCTCAGGCTGCACAGAACACTTTGACCGGGCGGAATGCCCGGTGTGCCGGGGTTTCGGGCGTATGGACGCCGCCGCGAGACGTTCGGATGCGTTGAAGTGAAGTTACCGGTTCGACGAAGCGGACCGGGTTGGCGGCGGTTCTATTGATGAGGCAGTGCATGGCGCCGGAGAAATTCCGGATCGGAAGGGGATTCGCGGGGCTCGGCGCTTCCGTCCTCACCCTTCTCGCTGCCCATCCGGCGCTGGCCCAGCAGGGCTTTTCGGCCAACACCGTCGCCGGGGCGATGCCGCTGACTGTCGCCCTGGGTGCCGGGGCCTTTGCGCTTCTCGCCATGGCACTCATCCGGCGGCTGTTGCGGGATGCCAAGGCGGCCCGTGCCCGCTCCACCCAGCAGATCGCCTCGCTGCGCGCGCTGGTCGACGAATACGAGGCGCTGCTGTCGGGCACCGGCGAGGTCACGGTGCTCTGGACCGAGAATGCCGACGAGCCGAAGGTGCTCGGGCAGGGCTCGCTGGTGCTGCCGCCCGGCCGCCGGCCCGAAGCCGTGCTCGACTTCAACCTCTGGCTGCGCGAAGCCGAAGCCGACACGCTGGCGGCGGCACTGGAAGGCCTGCGGGTCAATGGGCGGAGCTTCGAGCTTTCGCTGCAGACGCGCGACAACCTGCTGGTCCGCGCCTCGGGCTGGGTGCTGGGCAGCGGCACCGCACTCAGGCTCCGGCGGGCGGCACAGCAGCCGGTTGCCGCCGAAGCCGGCGCGACCCCCAAGGCCATCAGCGATTTCGCCACCGCCAGGACGGTGATTGCAGCGCTCGGCACGCCGTCGTTCCTGCGCAACGCCAGCCACCGACTGGTCTTTGCCAATGCCGCCTATCACGACCTGGCGCGGGCGCTCGGCAAGCGCAGCGCCGACGTCGAACCGGCCGAGCTGCTCGATCCACCTCTGCTCAAGAAGCATCTGGCGACGCTTGGCACCGAGGCCCCGCCGCAGCCGTTGACGGTGATGCTGGCTGATGCCGGAGCCTATGAGCTGGTGGAATTTCCCATCAGTGGCGGCACCGCCGGCTATCTACGGCCGCGCAAGGACGTGGCGCCGCAATCGCGCGATACCAGCCTCAGCCATCTCTCTTCGATCATCGATGCGCTGGCGACGCCGATCGCCATCTTCAACGCCAATCGCGAGCTGGTGCAGTTCAACCGCGCCTATTGCGCGCTATGGGGGCTCGATCCGGGCTGGCTGAAGCTCGGCATGGACGAGCGCGCCATCCTCGACAAGCTGCGCACCGACGGCAAGCTGCCCAACGAGCCCGACTACCAGGCCTGGCGCGCGCGGCACCTCACCAGCTACCAGCTCGCCGCCCCACGCGAGAGCGACCCCTGGCACCTGCCCGATGGCCGCACCGTGCAGGTGATCTCGGCGCCGGCCGGCCCCAAGGGCGGGGTGATCTATGTGTTCGAGGACATAACCGACCAGCTGCACCTGCGCAGCCTCAACAAGGCGCTGCTCGACGTGCAGCGCTCGACCCTCAATGCCCTCTCGGAAGGCGTTGCGGTGTTCGGCACCAATGGCCGGCTGACGCTCTACAACCCGCGCTTTTCCATGCTCTGGAAGGTGCCCACCAACTTCCTCGAGCAGAACCCGCATATCGACCAGATCGCCGAGGCGGTGGCGAAGGCCATGCCCGATGACGGCCCTGCCGTCTGGCGCGATCTCAAACGCGGCATCATCGACCTCAACCCGACCCGCTCGGACCAGGCCGGCCGCCTCACCCGCGCCGATGGCCGGATGCTCGACTATGCGGTGGTCCGCCTGCCCGACGGGCAGACGATGATGACCTTCCTCGACGTCACCGAGAGCGCCAAGTACAGCCTGATGCTGCGCGAGCGCAACGAGGCGCTGGTGACCGCCGACCGGCTGAAGGACGCCTTCGTCCAGAACGTTTCCTACGAGCTGCGCTCTCCCTTGACCAACATCATCGGCTTTGCCGACCTGCTCTCGTCCAAGGCCGCCGGGGAGCTCAACGAGAAGCAGCAGGCCTATACGGACTATATCCGGGCTTCCAGCGTCACGCTGGGCGTGCTCATCGACAACATCCTCGATCTTGCCACGGTCGATGCCGGCATTGCCGAGCTGCGTCCGGAGCTGCAAGACGTCGCGGCACTGGTCGAGAAGGCCCGCGCCGGTCTTGCGGCCACCTTCCCCGATGTCGATGGCGAGCGGGCGATCAATTTGAAGGTCGATATCGCGCCCAACCTGCCGCCCTTCGTTGCCGACGGCACGCGCATCGTCCAGGTGCTCTATAACCTGCTCTCCTCAGCTGCCCGCTTCTCCGAACCGGGCGGCGAGGTGCGGCTCTCGATCCGGAGCCGTGGCGACCGTATGCTGTTCCTCGTCGAGGACGAGGGCGCGGCGATGAGCGACGAGATGCGCGCTGCCATTACCGAGCGGGAAACGGTCGCCGGCCGGCAGCGTGGCGCCGGACTCGGCCTCGCCATCGTCCGCGCCTTCGTCAACCTGCATGGCGGCGCGGTGACGGTGGAAAAGCGCGAGCCGCGCGGCAGCCGCGTGGTGGTCAACCTGCCGGTCGATGCCTCGATCCAGCAGGCCGGCGCCGCCGAGTAGGCCCTTGGCCACCCTCCATCTCGCCGACGATGCCGCCACCGCCGCTTTTGGCGCGCGCCTGGCGCATGTGCTGAAGGCGGGCGACCTCGTACTGCTCGACGGCGACCTTGGTGCCGGCAAGACCGCACTCGCCCGCGCCGTGATCCGCACGCTGGCGGGCGATCCGCGGCTCGATGTGCCTTCCCCCAGCTTTGCCCTGGTGCAGCCCTACGATCTACCGGGCGGCCCGGTACTGCATGCCGACCTCTACCGGTTGTCCTCGGAGGCCGAGATCGACGAACTGGGGCTGCTGGACCGGGCCGAGGCGATCGTGCTGGTCGAGTGGCCAGAGCGAGCACCGTCTCTGGCGACCCGGGCCGATGTGATCGTGCGCCTCTCGGTGCCCAAGGGCGGCGAGGGGCGGGATGTGGAGGTGGTGTTCAGCGATGGGCGGGTGTTCTGACTGACATCACCGCTCAAGCGGCCCACCCTCATCCGGCCTTCGGCCACCTTCTCCCATCAAGGGAGAAGGGAGCTGGGGCGAGATCGTGCCGCTATGCCTTCTCCCCTCGTGGGAGAAGGTGCCCGACGGGCGGATGAGGGGGCGGAGAGCCTCGATACCCCGCACTGGACATCACCCATCCCCCTCGCTCAAATCCGGCATGGACCGATTCCCCGATGTGATGATCCTCGCGGCCGGGCTCGGCAAGCGCATGCTGCCGCTGACCGAGGCGACGCCCAAGCCGCTACTGCCGGTCGCCGGCCGGCCGCTGCTCGACCGTGTCGCCGCGCTGGCGCATGCAGAGGGCGCCACGCGCTTCATCGTCAATGCTCATCACCATGCCGAGAAGATGAAGGCCCATGTGGCGGCGCTCGACGCCTCCCTCGCCGGCACCACGTTCGAGCTGTCGCCCGAGGACCAGCTGCTGAACACCGGCGGTGGGGTGAAGGCGGCGCTGCCGCTGCTCGAGACCGATCCGTTCTTCGTCATGAACGCGGACTCGCTCTGGCTCGACGGCGACACTCCGCTCGCCCGCATGCGGAAGGCTTACGATGGCGAGATCACGCTGCTCTGCGTGCACCCGGCCCGCGCCTCGGGCTTCTCCCGCCGCAGCCACGATTTCTGCCTCGCGCCCGACGGCGAGGTCACCAATGACCGCGGCGCACCGGTGATCTATGCCGGCACCGCGCTGCTGCCGCGGCGCATTATGGAGTCGGCGCCCGAGGGCCCGTTCTCGCTATTCGATCTCTTCGAGGCGGCGTTGGAGAGGGGCGAGCTGCGCGGCGTGGCGCTCGGGGCGCCGTGGCTGCATGTCGGCGATCCCGACGCGCTGGCGGCGGCCGAAAAGAGGCTGGGGTGAGGGGGCATCTCTTCACCATCGGGCCCGACGCGCCTTTCCTCCCGACGCTGGTGGAGAAGGTGCTCGACGGCACGCTGCTCTTCGACTGGCCGCGCGAGGGTCCATTCTGGCTCAGCGACGTCACCATCATCCTCCCCACCCGCCGTGCGCGGCTGGCGCTGGCGCAAGGGTTCCTCGATCGCGGGCATGTGCTGCTGCCCGATATCCGCACCTTCGGCGGCGAGCAGCAGGAGGAGGAGCCCTTCCTGCCGCCGTTCGATGCGCCCGTCGCCAGGCCGGCAGCTTCGGCGCTGGAGCGCAGGCTGGCGCTGTCGGGGCTGGTCCGTGCGTTTGCCGAGCGGGCCGGGAGTTTTTCGACGCCGCCCAATGCCTCGGAAGTGTTCTGGCTCGCCGACTCCCTGGGCTCGCTCATCGATGACCTCACCATCGAAGGCGTGCCGGCCGCGGCACTGCGCGAGCTGGTGCCGGAGGAGCTGGCGGGCAACTGGCAGCAGATTCTCGATTTCCTCAACGTCGTGCTCGACGCCTGGCCAAAGGTGCTGGCCGAGCGCGGCAAGGTCGATGCGGCCGCCGCCCGCAACGAGCGGCTCGCCCGGCAGGCTGCCGCCGCGGTGCATCTTTATGGCGAGCGGCCGGTGATCGCCGCCGGCT